>NZ_JAWLHP010000006.1:47068-67750 GCF_041690275.1 Thioalkalivibrio sp. | reverse complement strand
GCCGCGATGCCCTTGGGGGGCGCGGGGATCGCGGCTGGAAGCCGCTCCTACGGTGTTGTGATTGCGCGGGTGTTCGCCAATGGTGGCGCAGCGGTGGGCCGCTAGTTCGTCAGGGAATGCTGGAAATCCTGCAGCATCTGATCGATCTGTGTGCGAATGCGTGCCTCATCCTTGATGGCGAAGTCGAGGAAGGTCTGGGCCACCGTGGACAGGACCTTGCGTCGTGGATGCACGATGTTCCACTGACGCACGATGGGAAACTGCGCGACGTCGAGAAGGCCAATGGGACCGCAGGTCCCTTCGGAACTGAGGGTGTGCAGTGACAGGACCGCGATGCCGAGGCCCCCGATCACCGCCTGCTTGATGGCCTCGTTGCTGCCGAGCTCCATGCGGATCTTCGGCTCGATGCCGTGGCGGTCGAAGAGCTTCCGTGTCGCCTCCCGGATACCGGATCCGGGTTCGCGCATCAGGAAATACTCGCGGGCCAGCCGCTGAAGCGGTATGTTGCGGCGTCCGATCAGCGGGTGATCGCGCCGGGCCATGACTACGAGCGGATTCGGCGCGAAGGGATAGACGGCAACGTCGGTTAATTGATCAGGAACGTGACCGATTATGTAGAGATCGTCGTCGTTATTCGCAAGTCGCGCCAGCACTCGGTCATAATTGCTCACCTCCAGCGAAAGCTCGACCTCGGGATACCGGCGGGCGAACTGCCCCAGGATGCTCGGTGCCAGGTACTGCGCGGTGGTGATGGCGGCCAGGCGCAGGCGGCCGCGCTTCAGGCCGTGCAACTCGGCAAGCTTCATCTCGAGATTGCTGAGGGACCCCAGGATCTCCCGGCAGGCCTCGTACAGCACGTGACCGACCTCGGTGGGATAGACCTTGCGGCCGACATGCTCGAACAGCGGCATGCCAAGTGCATCGGAGAGCTTCTTGATCTGGATCGAGACCGTGGGCTGGGTCAGGAACAGCTCCTCGGCGGCCTGCGTGAAACTGCCCAGTCTCACGATCGCCTCGAATACCTGCAGCTGGCGCAGCGTTGCGTGGCGGATCAGGTGGCCCGGCAGTTCCGACTTCAGCATCACCTGGCGCCCGGTCGCCTCGCGGGCACTCATGCGGTCTCCGGTGCCGGGGGCAGGCGCGGATCCGGGCTGGCCGGAGCCGGCCGATTCGCGCTCAATTCTGCAGCTCGATCGAGGTGGTGTACATCAGCAGGCCATAGTTGTGCTCGTAGACCTCCTTCAGACGTGCGACGATGCGTTCGCACAACTGGGCGCTTCCTACCACCTCGATGCGGATGTTGCCGCCCTGAGTCCAGCGTCCGGCGCGGGTACCGTGCGTTCCACGGCCGCGACCGTCGATGATTGTATAGCCGTGCGCCCCCAGTCCGGTGATCTCGTCGATCAGGATGTCTTCCAGGACTGCCTCGGTGACGATCACCAGGAGAGTCATTGGCTTCGCGGTCATGATTGTCAGGCTCCCATTGAATGGATGAACTTCGACATCCAGAAATAGATCGGGATGCCCACGAAGATGTTGAACGGGAACGTTACGCCCAGTGACGCGCCGATGGAAAGGGCCGGGTTGGCCTGTGGCACTGCAATGCGCATCGCCGCGGGAGCCGCGATGTAGGAGGCGCTTGCGTAGAGGGTCGCCAGCAGCATCGTGCCCCCCACGGACAGACCCAGCGCCCAGCCGAGGATCGTGCCCGCCACCGCCGAAAGCAGCGGCACGATGATGGCGAAGCTGGTCAGAAACAGGCCATAGTCGCGCAGCCCGGCAATCCGCGACGCAGCCACCAGGCCCATCTCGAGCAGGAACAGGGCGAGGATGCCCTTGAAGAGGTCGAAGAACAGGATGTCCAGCGGCTTGATGCCCTCCGCGCCGGCAACGAAGCCGATCACCAGGCCACCGGCGAGCAACAGGATGCTCTTGCCGAAGAAGACCTCGTGAAACAGCTTGCCCCAGCGGACCGTACCGGCCCCGTAGCGCGCCAGCATCACCCCGATGACCAGCGCGGGCATCTCGAGCAGGACCAGGAAGACGATCATGAAGCCCTCGAAGTCGACCTCTTCCTGCGCGAGAAGGGACACACCCACCGAGAAGGTGACAACGCTCACCGATCCGTAATGTGCGGCAATGGACGCGGAGTCGGCGCGGGTCATCCGCCCGAGGTAACGCAGCACCGGGAAGGACACCAGCGGGATCAGGGAGCCCAGAAGGAGGATCGCGAGCGATGGCACGATCAGTTCGACGAGCGGGAACTCCGCCAGCTTCACGCCCCCCTGCAGCCCGATCGCGAGCAGCAGGAAGATCGACAGCGCGTCGTAGATGGACCCCGGAATCTTCAGGTCCGAGCGTACGAGGCCCGCAAAGATCCCAAGCAGGAAAAACAGTACCACGGGTTCGAACTGCATGGCGGATTTCCTCTACAGGTGGATCGTTACCAAGGATCCTTCAAATGACATCCGCGCCGGAGTGTGTCGCGGCTCGCGATCCTGGCGACGGCATCATTCGGCCCAGCGGCGCAGGTAGGCCTCGATGGCGTCGATCACGGCCTGCGCCTTGATCACCAGTCCGAGGTCGATCATCTCCGAGCCGATGAAGGTGCCGCCGTGATTGGCAGGAACCGGAGCGGGTACGAGCTGATTCTCCTCCTCGCGGAAGAAGACCGCCGCGATCACGCCAGCGAAGATGAACTTGCGTCCGACGCTCTGGATACGCCGGGTCAGGTCCGGCTGATAGACGAATACCGGGCTGCCGCTGGATCCGGGATAGACCGCGGCGTCGATCAGGAACTCGGGCCGGCCCTCGAAGTCCAGTGCCATCGGGGTGGCCGTGGTGCCGCGGCGCATGATGGGCATCAGGTTCACCTGGTCCCAGACGCCGCTGGGATAACCGACGAACAGGATCTCCTCCAGGGCATCGAGGGCGTGCAGCGCGTTGGCGTCAGGGGCCAGCCGACTGTCGATCCCGTGGTAGTAGAGTTCGACGCCCTGGTCGCGTGCCGCCTGCTCCAGCGGGCGTATCGGGATGATTGCCAGATCGACGTCGGGGTCCGGGTGCGGGAACCACGCATGCGGAAAGTCCTCGATGTTGATCTGGAAGCGCTGGCCCAGCGCGGGCCTGCCCTGACGCTTCTGGGTAAACACGAGGCCACCGCTGCGCACGTTCTCGATCAGGTGCCGGTTGGTCACGATGAAGTTGTGGGTCCCGCGCTTGTGCGCGTGGCTGACCACGAAGGCGGTCCCGGAACCCTCGCTTTCGTCCTCGAGCACCGTGTCGACCCGGATGGTGTTGAACAGCAGCTTCTTGCTGATGGAGTTGGTATCCATGGCGCTAGACAAGGGAGGCCGTCAACGGGTCAGTCCGATGTAGAGCATCGGCAGCTTCTCGGGAAGCCGCTCGACGTGATCGAGCACGGTGAAGTGGCTCATCCCGAAGATCCGGGAGACGTACTGGTCCGCGAGCGGGTCCAGTGACAGGGCATAGGTGGTGATGCCGTTGCGTGACAGTTCCTCCACCGCGCGCTTGGTGTCCTGGCGCAGGTACTGCGGATCCCGGACGTCGTTGTCCGCCGGCTCGCCATCGGTGATGACGAAGATCATCTTCTTGTTCTTCGGCTGCTGGTGCAGGTACATGCCCGCGTGACGAAGCGCCGCTCCCATGCGTGTCGAGTACGCACCCTGCATTCCGGACAGCCGTGCCTTCACCGCATCGTTGTAGGGTTCGTCGAAGTCCTTGAAGCGGTAGTAGTGGACGTCGTGTCGCCCGTCCGAGCAGAATCCATGCAGGGCGAAGGGGTCGCCGATCCGGTCCAGCGCATCCGACAGCAGGACGGTGGCTGCACGGGTCAGATCGAGCACCGTGTAGTCCTGGCCGCGGACCTTGTCGTTTGCCGACTCGGACATGTCCAGCAGTACCAGTACCGCGAGGTCCCGCACGTTGCGCTTGTAGCGCATCATGATACGCGTGTCGGGCTGCTGTCCGGTGCGGATGTCCACCATCGCGCGGACTGCCGCGTTGATGTCGAGCTCGTCGCCGTCCTCCTGGCGTCGCAGCCGCTGCATGCCCTGGGGGATCATGGATTCGATGAGGAACTTGATCCGCGAGATCACCGGCTTGTGTTCCTCGGTGATCTCCTCGATGCGCTCGAGATCGCCGGGCTGGGGCCGGCGTTCGAGCACGGTCACCCAGCTCGGCCGCTCGAGCTGAATCTGGTAGTCCCATTCGTGGTAGTGGAACGGATCCGAGACCGGGGGCTTGCCCTCGAGTTCGTTGATGGTCACGCCTTCCTGATCGAGGTAGAACTCGGTCGGCAGGACCCAGACCTCCTGGGCATCGTCGCCGGCAAACTCGTAGTCGAGCGTGTTCACCATCTCCATGACGCTGACCGTCTTGCGCACCTGCTTGGGCGCCCAGGTCGCATCCAGGGCGGTCTCGACGTCGTACTCCTCGGATTCCCAGACGGTCCGGTTGTCGTCCCGATAGATCGCGCGGAGCCCGTCGGTGCGGAAATTGAACTCCGGCAGCGGCAGCTTCGCAAGGCTGTGGGACAACTCCACCCCGATGTTCCAGCTGATCCGGTTGCTGGAGAGATCCTCTTCCGCCCGAAACAGGGCCACGCCCTGCTGTACCCATGGGTGCGGGTCGTCGGACTCGGGATCGAGCAGGGCCAGGGCCAGCCGGTTCAGCAGGTCCCCCACCGTCTGGGGATCGCCCCGTTCAAGGGGCGGGTGCAGCTTCAACCACGCCCCGCGCATTCCCGGAAACTGGCGGCAGGCCAGTTCCTCCACCCGCGCATCCTCGACCGCCTCGATGATCGCCATCTGCGTGTTGTCGAGCTGCTCCATTGACAGGGGGTTGCGAGTGAAGACCAGGTGTGCGGCACAGTGGTTGGCGGCGGCACGGTAGATCTCGACGCCAGAGACCACTGCCTCGTCAGGCGTGTCGTCGCCGTAGGGGCGGTAGTCGTCGTAGGCATCGGCGATGTGGATCACGTAGTGCTCGATGTAGGGCTTCAGGCCCTCGCGGCTCTCGAAGTCGCCCGCGGTGGGCCGGAGAAAGAAATCCCGCCCCCACATCGCGCGCAGGTAGATGTTCAGCCGCCGCTGGATATCGACGAAGAGCGTGCCCTTGCGCTCGGTCTGCAATACCGAGTGGGAGTCCGGGCTCTCCAGCGAGAAGTAGCGGACCTGGCCCTCGAAGTCCGTCTTGTACGCCTGCGCTCCCCAGTTTACCCAGCGCCGCAGCCCGCCCAGCGTAAGCTGCGTCAGCAGCTGGTCGAGATTCTCCAGCATCGGCCGCAGGCCGCGCGGCGCCTGGCCCAGCATGACCTCCAGTACCTTCAGGTAGTTGCGGAAGAGCCCCGGATCCCCGAGGCGTTCGGCGGCGAGCGGTGAGGTCCCCACCACCAGCGTGAGGACCTGCCCGGAGGTCTTCGAGGCCATGCTGAGGAGGAAACTGACCAGGTCGGGGAGGTTGTCTTCGCCGATCGCCCGCGCCATTTCCGGCATCTCCTGGAGATAGGTGACCACGAGCTCCTTGCCGCGTCCCAGCTGATGCAGGGCGACGGCCCCCTTCAGGTAGTTGTCCAGCCCCCGCGAAGAAAAGACGCGCGCCGCCTCGTTCCAGGAGGCCCGCAGCACGTCCTGGGCATCGTGCGGAAGATCCTCCAGGATCTCCGCGTAGTCTTCGAGATGGATGGCCATGTCAGGGGGGACGCGGACCGCGGGCGGCCGATCGCGTCGTCAGAAGTAGGTGGTCACGGCCGAATCCAGCGCGTCGCGCATGTCCGGATCGTCCGTGATCGGCCGTACCAATGCGACCCGGCAGGCGGCCAGCGGCGATACGCCCTTCGCGATCAGGGAACCGGCATAGATCAGCATGCGCGTGGACAGGCCCTCGTCCAGGCCGTGTCCCTTGAGATTGCGCGCGCGCTCGCCGATGTGCACCAGGTTCTTCGCCGTCTCGATGTCCACCCCGGTTTCGTGCGCCACGATCTCCGCCTCGACGTCGTGTTCCGGATAATTGAAGTCAAGGGCGCCGAAGCGCTGCTTGGTGGACTGCTTGAGGTCCTTCATCAGCGACTGGTAACCGGGGTTGTAGGAGATCACGATCTGGAAATCCGGATGGGCCTCGATCACCTCTCCCTTCTTCTCCAGCGGGAGCGCCCTGCGTGCATCGGTCAGCGGATGGATCACCACCGTGGTGTCCTGGCGCGCCTCGACGACCTCGTCGAGGTAGCAGATCGCGCCGTGGCGCGCGGCTACCGCGAGGGGCCCGTCCTGCCAGCGGGTGCCGCTGGCGTCGAGCAGGAATCGCCCGACCAGGTCGGAGGCGGTCATGTCCTCGTTGCAGGCCACCGTGATCAGGGGTTTGCCCAGCCGCCAGGCCATGTACTCGACGAAACGGGTCTTGCCGCAGCCGGTCGGTCCCTTGAGCATCATTGGCATGCGCACGGAATAGGCGGCCTCGTAGAGGTCCACCTCGTCCGTCACCTGACGGTAGTAGGGCTCCTCCCGCACCATGTAGGGGACGAGCAGATCGGCCGGTGGTGGCGTGTCGGCCGCCGGGCGGGCGGTGGCTGGGCGGGAGACCGCCGGCCGCGCGGCGCCCGGTGAGTAGGACTTGCGGCGGGGTGCGTAGGTTCGCGTGAAGGGGTCGCGGGACATGTTGGTCACCTGCTCCTCGGTTGCATTCAGTCCGGCCAGACGCGGTCGGGGAAGAGCGCGGTTCCGCTCTCCGGGACCTCGTTCGCGGACGCGGGCTTGCCGCGCTTGGCGGTCGTGGCTCCCGGCTTCCGGGGGGTTGCGGGGGCCTTGCGCGCGCCGGACCGCGGCCTCGCGGCTGGCTTGCCGGTGCTGCGCGCCGGCTTCTTCGGTTCCGCGCCGGCCTGGCCTCCCGACTTCGCGGACCCGGTTTCGGGCTTGCCTTCGGCCTTGGGATCCTGCTCCGCCTTGGCCTGGCGGACGCTTGCGGACAGCTTTTCCTTCGTGGTCGTCATAATCCGATCACCTCGTCGATCACGGCTTCGATTTCGGCCGTCGCCGGTGTTCCGCGACGACCCAGCTGGTAGACGGAAACCCCGTCCAGTGCGGCACCCCTGTAGATCGCCCGACGGCGGATCGCGGCCTGCAGCACCGGCACGTCGAACTCCTCCAGGGCGTCGCGCATGGATGCCGACAGTGCGCTGCGCGGCTCCATCTGGTTGAGCACCAGGAAGGCCTTGAGCCTGCGGTTGACCTTGCGTGCCTCCGCGATCTCGACCGGCAGGCGCAGACTGGCCCACAGGTCCACCGGAGACGGCAGAATCGGAATCAATGCCACGTCGCAGGCGCGGAGCGCCTGCAGGGAGGCATGGCTCTCGAGCGACGGCGGACAGTCCAGCACGGTGTAGCGGTAGGCGCGAAAACCCTTCTGCAGCGTCCCCGCGTCCCAGTCCCCGAACATCTGCTTCACGGTGGCGGGGAAGGGTGCGTTGCCGAGGCTTGCCCACTGGCGTGCCGAGCCCTGCGGATCGAGGTCGATGACCACGGTGTCGCCCCGTCGGGCCAGGCCGGCGGCCAGATTCATCGCCAGCGTGGTCTTGCCGGCGCCGCCCTTCTGGTTGACCACCGCGGTGACGTGCGTCGCCATTTCAGCTTGCCGCCGGTCCCGAGAGCGCATTGATGCGCGCCGCGAGTGCGTATTCTTCCTGTCCGGGCTCACCGCCGTCGGGCGCCTCCAGCGTGATGTTCGCATAGGTGGTGCCGAAACTGATGTTCTGCGGGTGCATGCCGGTCTCCTCGGACAGATCGGCCAGTCCGTCGAGAAACAGCCGCGTCTCCCGGTAGCTGCCGAATTCGAAGCGGCGGAACAGCGCCGGCGGACGGCCGCGAAGTTCCCAGCCCTCTGGCGGTTCCATCATGTCTTGCCCGGCGCCTTCAGCATGTCATCGATCTCCCGTACGTGGGCCAGTTCCTCCTCGAGGATGTCGCGCAGCAGTTCGGCTCCTTCCGCGTCGCGCATGCGCTCGGCATGGGCGAGGGCGTCGCGGTACAGCCGCACCGCATCAACCTCGAGAACGCGACCCGCCGCGAGGAGGTCCTCGACGCTTCGACCCAGGCGGGCCGGCTTCAGGTTGCCGGCCGACGGTGCCACGCCGAGCAGGATCAGCCGCTCCATCAGGCGTTCGGCATGTGCCAGTTCCTCCACCGCCTCGCCGCGCAGGTGCTCGGCCAGCGGCTCGTCACCCCACAGTCGGGCGAGGACGCTCTGGGCGAGGTACTGCTGGACCGCGCCCATTTCGTGCGTGAGTGCACGGGCCAACCAGCCGATGGCCCGGGGATCCACACTCATCGACTGGCGCTCTAGCTGCGCGTCGAGGTCAGTTCGCCGTCACGGCCACCGCCCTCGCCATCCGGGGCGGTCGGCAGGATGCCTTCCACCTCGCTGTGCACGCGGGCGATGATGTGCGCGGCCACCAGGCCGTCACCAACGCGCTCGCAGGCATCGGCGCCGGCGCGCACGGCCGCGTTCACCGCGCCGGTCTCGCCGCGCACCAGGACGGTGACGTAGCCGCCGCCGACGAACTGGCGGCCGATCAGCCGGACCTCGGCGGCCTTGGTCATCGCATCCGCCGCTTCGATCGCGGGAACCAGACCGCGGGTTTCGATCATTCCGAGGGCAATCCCAGCCACACTAGCCATGGACTTTCTCCATTACCTTGTTGCGAAAAGCCTGAACCCTTGTCTCAGGCAGACGGGGCGGTCGGCAGGATGCCTTCCACCTCGCTGTGCACGCGGGCGATGATGTGCGCGGCCACCAGGCCGTCACCAACGCGCTCGCAGGCATCGGCGCCGGCGCGCACGGCCGCGTTCACCGCGCCGGTCTCGCCGCGCACCAGGACGGTGACGTAGCCGCCGCCGACGAACTGGCGGCCGATCAGCCGGACCTCGGCGGCCTTGGTCATCGCATCCGCCGCTTCGATCGCGGGGACCAGACCCCGGGTTTCGATCATTCCGAGGGCAATCCCAGTCGTGTTAGCCATTCTTCTAGCTCCTGAATTGGTATGTGTTGAACACGTGGATGGAAATCAGGCTTCCGGGGCGGTCGGCAGGATGCCTTCCACCTCGCTGTGCACGCGGGCGATGATGTGCGCGGCCACCAGGCCGTCACCAACGCGCTCGCAGGCATCGGCGCCGGCGCGCACGGCCGCGTTCACCGCGCCGGTCTCGCCGCGCACCAGGACGGTGACGTAGCCGCCGCCGACGAACTGGCGGCCGATCAGCCGGACCTCGGCGGCCTTGGTCATCGCATCCGCCGCTTCGATCGCGGGAACCAGACCGCGGGTTTCGATCATGCCCAGGGCAATACCCATACGTTCAGCCATTTCATTACTCCTTTGAAGAGACACAGTTTGAATACAAGTTGTACTGCCCAAATCAACGGCCGGGGACCCGATTTCCAGCACCTGTTCCTGCCGTCCCGTTGTTGCCTGCCTGGTTCAGCGCACCCGCGCCGAACTCATTCTTCCCAGTGGTCGATGATTCCGCAGATCGTCAGATCGGTCGTGATCTTCGGATCCGGCATCGCCCAGCGCCCGGCGCTGCCGCTGGCGGTGAACACCCATTTCCCCGGTGGCACGCCCACCGGGTCCGTCGCCACAAACAGCGCGCCGCTCTGGTTCTTCAGCACCCGCAGCGAGGCCTGCTTCAGGCCCGGGACGCGGCGCGTACAGACCAGCTCGTCCTCGACGCGCATGATCTCCATCAGTCGCCGTCCCCCTGCCAGTGGTCAATGATGCCGACGATGGTCAGGTCGGACGGAAACTCCTTGCTCCCCGCCGCATCGCGAGCGGCCGAGGAGCCGACACAGATCACCCAGTCGCCCGGGATGCAGCCGACCGAATCAACCGCGACACTGCGTGTGCCGCCGATCTTCTCCTGCACCACCAGCAGCGGCCGGTGCCCAAGGCTGTCGATGCGGTTGGTCGAAACCAGCGTCTTCTCAACCCGCATGATCTTCATCGCGCAATCTCGCTGGATCGGTCGACACCGGCGTCGCGGGCACCGCATTCGATACCCCCGCCCACCGCCTGCCGGACGAATCCGCCGTCACCGGATTGCGAACAGCCGGAGGCGGACTCCCGGGACGAGGGGCCCAATGCCCGAAGCAGGGGCCGGGGACAGGGAGCCATCCCGACGGTCTGCGACCGGTTCTCGTATTTCAGGGTGCGTCGTGTCTCCATGATCGTTCGTCTAATGCCCAATGATTTCAGGTTCGTCTTCCACGAAGGTGCAGCGCTCGCTGCCATGGATGTCGCTGATCGCCATCTGGCAGAACAGCCGGTGTTCCTTGTGCAATTCGGGGTAGCGGGCCTGCACCGCGTCCTTGACCCGCATGCAGCGCATGATCGCGCGCTCCCGCGCCCCGGGGACGCGTTCCGAGTAGTGGAAGTGGATCAGCACCGGCACGCCCAGCCCGTGGCGAAGGTTGAGTCCGGTGAAGATGCGGATCCCGACATCCATGTCGTTGGCGCCCTCCTCCACGGTGTCGAGGTGCGCGAAATAAAACTTGTTGCGCAGCTGCAGTTCGCTCATCGCCTCACCGACACAGATGAAGCGCTCGTTGTGGCCGATCACCCGGTAGCGTCCCTCGTGATGCTGGATCACGTACTCGATCTGCGAGAGATTGGCCTCGAGCAGGTGCTGGACCAGGCGCCGGATCCCCGCAGGCGTCTGGCCGGTGCCGCGGGCCCAGCCCTCGGCCTGTTCCGCGGCGGTGATCGCGGTGTCGATGTGCGCGCGTGCCTGCTCCGCCGTCATGCCGATGGTGTCGTGATAGATCTGGAAGCTCTCCACGTAGCGGTGCGGGCTGATGCAGCCGTTCGCATCGGGCAGGTGGACCCGGATCGCGTCGATGTCGGTATCGACGCCGATGAGCAGGACGTCGGGCGCGGCACCGAGCCCGAAGGTGTTCTCGATGGCCGCACGCAGTTCGTTCAGGCGTGCCAGGGCACTCTCGACGGCGACCCGGTCGTTGCTGCCATGGGCCGCACAGCCCTCGTGGTTCGGATTCGAGGTGCTGTAGTGATAGACCGCGACCTTCAGGTAGTTCGCCTCCTCCCCGCCGGGGATGCCGCCGGACAGGCGGTGGAGTTCGCGCTGGGTCCAGTCGAGGATGTCGTCCTCTATGTCGAACATCGCGCCCGCGTAGGCCTTCACCGACACCGCGTCGTTCGGGGCCAGCCGGAGTATGAAGGGCACCAGGCCCTGCAGGCGGCCATCGGCGCACGGGCTGATGTCCAGCGTGTGATAGCCGCAGGACTGGATGAAGGCGGCGTCGAGCAGGGAGCGCTCCTGGAGCGGTCTCTGATCGACGGGCGCTCGTTCGACGCAGATCCTGATCGCCTGGAAGGTGCACCAAGCGTGCAGCGCGCGCAGGTCGAGACCGGCAATCCAGGAATCCTCGAGCAGTTCCACCGGCAGCTCGTACCCGAGCCGCTCGACGGCGAGGCGCTGCGCCTCTTCCACGAAATCCATGGTGTGCTGGCAGTCCGACAGGGTCCTGAGCGTCTCGATGATGGCGGTGAAGCCGCTGCGCACGTTCTGCTCGTAGTCGTACAGCTGGCGGTTCAGCTCGCGGTCCGCCAGTGCGTGCTCGCACGGCTGGTCCGCGACGACCACGCAGGCGGGATTCGGTGGCGCGGGTGCCGCCTGTTCGGGCAGCACCCCCGCCTTCCGCATCGCAGCCAGTCGTTTGCGCGTGTTCACCGGTCAGTCCCTACCCGCGGGCCCCGCCGGACAGTGTCACCAGCGCACCCCTGCCGGTGTTGCCGGAGGAGCCCGTGATGCGGCTCTCCGGTACCTCGGGCTGTTCAGCCTCGCGGAAGCGGCGCGCATTGGCGCCCTCGCCGCGTGGCTGGCCACGCTGGGAGACATTGCGACCCAGGCTGGAAGCACCCTCGGTGCCGGTCACCCGGCTGGCCGCATCCCAGGCGTCGCCGGTGATCCGCGTACCGGTCTGGCTGCCTTCGCCGGTCAGCCGGCGCGCGGCCGTGATCGCCTCTTCCTGTTCCTGCTGCAGCGTCCCGGCATCGCGGTGCCGGAACTCCGGGGTGCCGGTGATCAGGCCGGTGGCCTTGTTCACCGGTCCGGTGATGCGTTCACTGGTGTAGCCGGTACCGGTGACCTCTTCGAACTGGCGTTCCTGGGCCGCACGTGCCGGCGAGCGGATGCTGAAGTCCGCGGGTGCCGGCGGGCGGGGCGGCTCTTCCCAGGTCCTCGCGCGCTGGACGAAGCGTCCGCTCGTCGCGCATTGCGGCATCACGTTGTCCACCCCGACGTAGGGGGTTCCGCTGACCGGCTCGCAGGCGCCGCGTTCGTCCCCCGTCATCACGGAGCCGCCGGCCCCGGGACGATCCCCGGTCACGGCCTGCGCCGGGATCAGTGCATCTGAGGGGATCAGGGTCTCCTGCTGCGACAGCGCGGGTTCCGGGCAGAAGCCGCCGTACTGGCCGCGGCCGATGTAGGGCGTGCCGCTGATGGGTGAGCAGCCGCCGGCCTCGTCCCCGGTCATCCTCGGGCCGCGCCCGATCGGACTGCCGGTGATGGGCTGGCCGCGCCAGGTCTGGTCAACCGCGACCTTCTCGACCGCGGAAACGGGGGTGCTGGTGGCGCAAACAGCCTGAAGCTGGTCCGCGCTCACGTAATCGGTTCCGGTGATGGGCTTGCACCCCCCCTTGTCATCACCGGACATTTTTGGGTTGCGGACGACCTCCGTGCCGGTGACCCGGCCGCCGGACAGCGTCTTCATGTCGCCCACCTTGCGGGGACCGCCGACGCTGCACAGATCTCCGAAATCGGACGCGGTGTAGTACTGGTTCCCGGTGATCTCCCGGCACGAACCGGGCTCGTCGCCGGTGACCCGGCTGGAGCGGCCGACCTCGGTTCCGGACACGGGCTGGTCACCGCGCGTCAGCATCACGCTGACCTTGCGCGGGGTCCCCGGCGGGGCCGTGCTGCAGATCTCCTTGAACTGTTCGGCGGAGAGGTACTCGGTGCCGGTGACCCCCCGGCAGGCGCCCGGTTCATCCCCGGTGACGCGGCTACTCTGGCCGACACTGGTTCCCGTCACGGTCCTGCCGCCGGCGGTGTGGGTGAGGGCCACCTTGTCCGGTGCGGTGTCCGCGGCCGGCTGGCTGTAGCCGGTGCCGGTGACGGCACGATTCGACCCCGGCTCGTCGCCGGTGACGCGAGGTGAGCGGCCGACCAGTGTCCCGGTCACGGACTGTCCCCGGGGGGTCTCCGACTCGCCGACCTTCTCGGAAGAGGGCTGGGGGCGCGTCTCGCAGAATTCCTCGTAGCGCTCCACGGCCAGGTACTCGGTGCCGGTGATCCCGCGGCAGGCCCCGGTCTCGTCACCCGTCACGCGGCGGGAACGGCCGACCTCCGTGCCCGTCACCTTGTGTTCGTGGGTGGTGCTGGAGACACCCACCTTCGTCGGGCCGGTGTCGGGGCGGGTCGGACACTGCTGGTCATACAGCTCGGCGCCGATGTACTCGGTGCCGGTGATCCCGCGACAGGCACCGGCCTCCACGCCGGTCAGCTTCTTCGTGCCCTCGACCATGGTGCCGGAGACCGGCTGCCCGGACAGCGTATGCCCTTCCTCCACCTTCGGCGGTGCCGGGATGTCGAGACGTGCCCGCCGGCGGCCGCTGGGGCGGGACTCCTTGCTGTCGCGCGCGCTGCCGGCCTTGCCTGCGAGGGCCCGCACCTTGCGTCGCTGCATCGCGATCTGGCGCCCGCTCGGGCGTTCACCGGCGAGGGCGCTCTGCCAGTCCTGATCCGGCATCACCGCAGCGGCCCGGGCCAGGTGCGTTGCGCGCACCAGGCCTGCCTTGCCCTTGCGGGACAGGGCCTCCCGGCGCGCGCGGGCGATCGCGCGGCCCTTCGGCAGATTGGCACCGGGCATGCGCGGCGCGGACGCGGCGGGTCGCAGGCCCGCGGGGGCGGACTCGGCTTGCTCGGTGGCCGGGCGGGCGCCGGCCTCCTGGCAGTCGCAGGGCTCGTCCTTGCAACCACAGTCACCCGCCTTACGGACCGAGGCCTCCTGGCTTGAGGCCGGGGTCTGCTGCGCGGCGTCGTTCGGGTTCGGACGCATCCGGCCGCTCGGACGGCTTGATGCGGGCTGGCTGGTCGCCGCCTTGCCGCGGCGGCTCGTCGCCTCGCGGCGCGCCTGCGCCCGCAGCCGCCCGTTGGAGGCACCGGCGTGCACACCCGCGTCGACCTTCCTGGTCGCTTCGGCTGTTGAGCTGGATGCGGTTCCGGCGGGGGCTGTGGAGGGCGCTCGACGCGACGACGCCCCTTGCGTGGCCGCCGCCTTCTTCACGAATGCGGACTTGCCATGCAAAGCCATCGCCTTGCGGCGCTTCAGGGCCAGCTCGCGTCCCGAGAGGGTGGCGCTGGCCTTGCTGTTTTCGGCTTGTGGCATCACGTACCTCGAACGGTTGGAGTCTGCCGGGCGGGCCGGGCGGTCAGGCCGCGGCCGCGACAGGCAACTGGCCTGCGGATGATCCGCTGGCGGCCAGAGTGGGGCGGCCGGATCGGTGCCCCGTCGGATCAGCGGTACACCACGAACGCCATGCCCTGGCTCTGGGCATAGTTGTCATACGCGATGAAGCGCACCAGGTGGTCCGGGAATTCGCGGTGGCAGGCATCGAGTTCCTGCAGCACCACGTCGACGGACTGTTCGCCAAACAGCGGGAGCTTCCACATGTACCAGTAGTTGCTCATCGAGTTGTCCTTCTCGGTGTGCTCCACCGCCGGGTTCCAGCCCTGGCTGATGCAGTAGCTGATCTGCTGGCGGATCTGCTCGGCGGTCATCGGGGGCAGGTAGGAGAAGGTCTCGTACTTGGTCGACGACTTGTAGACTTCAACGGCCATATCGGTCTTCCTCTGGTAATCGGTTTAGCCCGGTCGGGACCGCGCGCGGCACGGCTGGCGCCCGGCGGATCCCGGCCCTGCGGAGCATTACTTGTTGGTGACGTCCAGCTTGTCGACGGTGTCGAATTCGAACTTGATCTCCTTCCACGTCTCCATCGCGATCTTCAGTTCCGGGCTGTGCTTGGCAGCAGCGGTGAGGATCTCCTTGCCCTCACGCTCCACCTCGCGGCCTTCGTTGCGTGCCTGCACGCAGGCCTCGAGCGCCACGCGGTTGGCCGCTGCGCCCGCCGCATTGCCCCAGGGGTGACCGAGGGTGCCGCCCCCGAATTGCAGCACGGCGTCGTCGCCGAAGATCGCCACCAGCGCCGGCATGTGCCAGACGTGGATGCCGCCGGAGGCAACCGCAAAGGCGCCGGGCATCGAACCCCAGTCCTGGTCGAAGAACAGTCCGCGCGAGCGATCCTCGGGGACGAAGGATTCCCGGAGCAGGTCGATCCAGCCCAGCGTGGACGCGCGGTCGCCCTCGAGCTTGCCGACCACGGTGCCGGTGTGCAGGTGGTCGCCACCGGACAGACGCAGGATCTTGGTCAGCACACGGAAGTGGATCCCGTGATGCGGGTTGCGGTCGATCACCGCGTGCATCGCGCGGTGGATGTGCAGCAGCATGCCGTTGTCACGGCACCAGTTGGCCAGACCGGTATTCGCGCAGAAGCCGCCGGTGATGTAGTCGTGCATGATGATCGGCGCACCGATCTCCTTCGCGTACTCGGCCCGCTTGAACATCTCGTCCGGGGTAGGGGCGGTCACGTTCAGGTAGTGGCCCTTGCGCTCGCCGGTCTCGGCCTCGGACTTCAGGATGGCCTCCATCACGAAGTCGAAGCGCTGGCGCCAGCGCATGAACGGCTGGCTGTTGATGTTCTCGTCGTCCTTGGTGAAGTCGAGACCGCCGCGCAGGCACTCGTACACCGCCCGGCCGTAGTTCTTCCCGGACAGGCCCAGCTTGGGCTTGATGGTGCAGCCGAGGAGCGCGCGCCCGTACTTGTTCATCACGTCGCGCTCGACCTGGATCCCCATCGGCGGGCCGCCGCAGGTCTTCACGTAGGCGATCGGGAAGCGCACGTCCTCGAGGCGCAGCGCGCGCACCGCCTTGAATCCGAATACGTTGCCCACCAGCGAGGTGAACACGTTCACCACCGAGCCTTCCTCGAACAGGTCGATCGGGTAGGCGACGAAGGCGTAGTAGCAGGAGTCGTCCCCGGGCACGTCCTCGATGCGATAGGCGCGGCCCTTGTAGTAATCCATGTCCGTCAGCAGGTCGGTCCAGACCGTGGTCCAGGTGCCGGTGGAGGATTCGGCGGCTACCGCGGCAGCGGCCTCTTCACGATCGACCCCGGGCTGCGGGGTGATCTTGAATACTGCCAGGAGGTCGGTTTCCAGCGGAACATAATCCGGCATCCAATAGGTTTCGCGGTAGTCCTTCACACCCGCGTCGTATTTCTTGACGGCCATTGGTTGTCTCCTGCGCGTTGTGGAAATCGGATGGTGATGGGATCGGTCGGTCAGAGTAGAAAGACCGATAGCCGATAACAAATAGATAAATTAGATGATATAGATTGTGTTTGATCTATGCATGGCGACGGGATGCCGGAAATTGCCGTGAACGGCGAGGTCGAGCCCGGACGACTCGCGTGATTATCACGCATTTCGGTTGTGGTTGGAATGCCTGGACCTCGTGCACTGCACATTCGGCAGGCAACCCGGTGCACCGGTAGCGTGCGCGGCCCCGGGGCAGGCGCACCGCGATGCCCCGACCGGCACTTCCGCGTACCGCGATTGGTCGGAGAATACGGATGGGCCATGCGCCGACGGCCCGACACGAGGCGACCGAGGGATCAGGCGGTGAATCGCGTTCGAACCCATTATCAGAACCTGCAGGTCCAGGAGGACGCCAGCCCGGAGGTCATCCGGGGTGCGTGGACGGCCCTGACACGCAAGTGGGATCCGGACCGCAATCCCCAGCGACGGGAGCACGCCGAGCGAATGAGGAAGGTCATCGATCGCTCGTATCATATCCTGTCGGACCCCGACCTTCGGCGCGAACACGATGCCTGGATCCGAGTGCAGCGCGCGGCGGCGGAGGCCTCCGATCCGGCGCCGGTGGAAGGGCGCGTCCCGGCACCGCGCGCCCCTGGCGCGACCGTTCCCGGGTCCCGCAGAACCCCCGCGGGTCTGACGCGGATCGCCCTGGCCTGGATCGGCGCCTTCGCCCTGATGTGGTGGCTGTTCGACGATTACCTCGACCGGCGCGAGTTTCCCAACCGCAATCTGGTTGTCGAGTATGGCGCGATGGAGGAACTGGCGCTGCGCCGGAACCACGTCGGTCACTATCTGGCGCCGGGCACGATCAATGGGGAACCGGTGGTGTTCCTGCTGGATACGGGGGCGACTCAGGTATCGATACCGGCGCACCTCGCCGGGGAACTGGGCCTGCACGCGGGGCTGCGGGGTCGGGCGATGACCGCCAATGGGGCCGTCGACATCTGGCAGACGCGCATCGACGAACTCGCGCTGGGCCCCTTCGTGCTGGCAAACGTACGCGGGCACATCAATCCGGGCATGACCGACGATCAGGTCCTCCTGGGCATGAGCGTGCTCCGGCACCTCGAGTTTGCGCAGCGTGACGGGCAGCTGATCCTCAACATGCCTCGCTGAGTCAGGTCTCGGACGCACGGCAATCGGACGTCGGCGCCGCGCCGACCGGGGCGTTCGCGCTGGATTGTTGATTAGCGTATCTTAATATTCAGATAAACCCCGGCTGATTCGGTCGGGGCTGCGCGCTGCCTCCGGGGCTGGAGCGTGCGCAGCCGGCCGGTGGAGGAAGCTCTGATGCCCAAGGTGACCCTGGAGCAGTGGCGGATGCTCAAGGCCGTGGTCGATGCCGGCGGATTTGCGAAGGCGGCGGAGAACGTCCACAAGAGCGCGTCCAGCATCAATCACGCGGTCCAGAAGCTGCAGAAGCAGCTGGGCGTTCCCCTGCTCGAGGTCCGGGGACGCAGGACCGAATTGACCCCTGCCGGCGAGGCGCTGCTGCGTCGGGGCGAGCAGCTGCTGAACGAGGCCTGTTCCGTGGAGGAACTGGCGGAGGTCCTCGGTTCCGGGATCCAGACCGAACTCTCGCTCGCGGTCGATCAGCTCATTGCCCCGGCCGTGGTCATCAGCGTCCTGCACGAATTTTCCGGCCGCTTCCCATCGACACGCGTGCAGCTGCACGAAACGGTGCTGGAAGGCGGGCCGTCGCTGCTGCAATCGGGCGAGGCGGACCTGCTGATCGGACCCGACATCCCCCCGGGCTTTCTCGCGGAGCCGCTGGGACAGGTGCGGATGATCTGCGTCGCGCACCCGCTCCACCCGCTGGCACTGCGTCCGGGCCTGCGGCTATCGACACGCGATCTGCGGCACAGCCGCCAGGTGGTGGTCCGGGACTCGTCCCGGGGGCGCGAGGCGGAAGGGGGCTGGCTTGATTCGGATCAGCGTTGGACCGTGACCCACATGGCGACCGCGCTGCGGATTGTGCGGGCCGGTTTCGCCTTCGCCTGGCTGCCGGAGTGCCTGGTGGGTGAGTACCTGGACGGCGGTGCGCTGGTGACTCTCCGGTTGCAGGCAGGGTCCAGCTACGTGGTGCCGTTCTCGCTCGCCTTCGGCGACCCCGACCGTTCCGGTATCGCCACGCTGAAGCTGGCGGAAATGCTGACTACGGCCTTTGCGGAACGGGTTCCGGACCCCGCGTCGGCCGAACTGCCCGACTGGTGGTCGCTCGCGCGCTGCGGGCCCCGTGCGATCCTCTGACTCAGGACACGAGGGAGGTCGTTTCACCAGCCGCGGTCTCCCCTCAGCCGCTACACTGGCGGGAAACATTTCGGGGGGCTCGGCCATGTGCGGAATCGCGGGTGAATTCGTCTGGGGGGACCGGCGCGCGGAGGTCGACGCCGTCGCGCGCATGCTGCCGGCGCTCGCCCGGCGCGGACCCGACGCGGATGGGGTCTGGGGCTCGGGCCGCGTGGCGCTCGGGCACCGGCGCCTGGCGATCCTGGACCTCTCCCAGCGGGCGCACCAGCCGATGTTTGATCCGGAGACCGGGCTGGCCCTGGTCTTCAACGGCGCGATCTATAATTTCCGGGTGCTCCGCGCCGACCTCGAGAGGCGGGGTCACCGCTTCTTCTCCACCGGCGACACCGAGGTGATCCTGCGCGGTTATGCCGAGTGGGGAGAGGGTGTGGTGTCGCGCCTGCACGGGATGTTTGCCTTCGCGCTGTACGACTCCCGCTCGCAGCGGCTCCTGCTGGCCCGGGATCGCATGGGCATCAAGCCGCTCTATGTCGCCCGGTCCGCGCACGGGATCCGCTTTGCGTCCAGCACCCAGGCCCTGCTGGCCAGCGGCGGCATGGATACCCGGCTGGACGCCGAGTCGCTGCACCTCTTGTTTTCCCTGCACGCCGTGGTGCCGGCGCCGCGTACGGTGCTGCAGGGCATTCGCAAGCTCCGTCCCGGCCACTACCTGCTGGTGGAGGCCGACGGGCACGAGCACGAGGAATGCTACTGGCGGCTCTGCGCGCGTCGGCCCGACGAGGCAGTGGACGACAACGAGTGGCGGGAACGGATCGAGGCCGGCCTGCGCCGCGCGGTGCGGCGGCGCCTGGAGGTGGCGGACGTGCCGGTGGGCGTGCTGCTGTCGGGCGGACTGGACTCCAGTCTGCTGGTGGCGCTGGCGGTGGAGGAGGGCGCGCGCGATCTGCGCACCTTCACCATCGGTTTCGAGGATCAGCCCGAGGAAAAGGGTTCCGAGTTCGAGTACTCGGATCCCGTTGCGGAACGCTACGCGACAGACCACCAGCGCGCACTGATACCCAACAGCGAGGTACTGCGCCGACTCCCGGAGGCGGTCGGGGCGATGGCCGAGCCGATGTTCGGCCAGGACGCGGTGGCCTTTTACCTGCTCTCCGAGCAGGTATCCCGGCATGTGAAGGTGGTGCAGTCGGGTCAGGGCGCTGACGAGGTCTTCGGGGGCTACTTCTGGTACCCGCGGATGGCGGAGGACCGCCACGGCGGCTGGGCGGACCGGTTCCGGCGCCACTACTTCGACCGCGACGACCCGGAGATGCGCGAACTGCTGGCCCATCCGCCGGCCGCCGACGTCGCGGGCGAGTGGCTGCGGGAAGAGCTGGCGGCCCTCGAGACGGATCGGGCCGACAGCTTCCTCGACGCGGTGCTCGCGCTCGATGCCACCACGCTGATCGTCGATGACCCGGTGAAGCGGGTCGACAACATGACCATGGCCTTCGGGCTGGAGGCGCGGGTCCCGTTTCTGGACCACGAACTGGTCGAGGTCGCGGCGTCGATGCCGCCGCATCTCAAGCTCGGCGACGGGGGCAAGAAGGTGCTGAAGCAGATCGGACGGGGACGCCTGCCGGATTCGGTGCTGGACCGGCCGAAGGGCTACTTCCCGGTGCCGGCACTGAAGTACGTGCGCGGCGAGTTCCTCGACTTCATGCGCGACGTGCTGGGATCGCGCGCGGCGCGGGAACGCGGCGTTTACCGACCCGAGTATGTCCGGAAGCTGCTCGCCGAGCCCGATGAACACTTCACCCGCATCCAGGGCTCCAAGCTCTGGCACCTGGCCCTGCTCGAGTTCTGGCTGCAGACGCATGTTGACGGGGTGTAGGCGCGGGTGCCGCCGGAGGGTTGGTGGCCGCTTCCC
>NZ_JAWLHP010000006.1:26691-46968 GCF_041690275.1 Thioalkalivibrio sp. | reverse complement strand
CGGTAGCAGCGGCCCCTCGTGGGAGCGGCCTCCGGCCGCGATGATCGCGTCGGCCGGGATCACTTGCGCAAATAACCCAGCGGCAGGGCGGTGCGGTCGATCACCCGACGCAGCACGAAGCTCGAATGCACGCTGCTGACCCCCTCGAGCCGGGTGATCCGGCGCAGCAGGAAGTCCTGGTAGGCGTCCATGTCCGGAACCACGACCTGCAGCAGGTAGTCCGCGGCCTGCCCGGTGATCAGGTAGCAGTGCTGCACCTCCGGATAGCCGGAGACCGCCTCCTCGAAGGCGGCGAAGCGCTCGGGCGTGTGACGGTCCATGCCGATGTGGATCAGCGCGGTGAGTTCGAGCCCGAGGAGCTTGCGGTCGAGCAGCGCGTAACGTCCGACGATGATGCCCGCCTCCTCCAGCGCGCGCACCCGGCGCAGGCAGGGCGAGGGACTCAGCCCGACGCGATCCGAGAGTTCCTGGTTGGAGAGTCCGGCGTCCTCCTGCAGGACCTCCAGGATGCGCCGGTCGCTCCGGTCCAGTGCATGGGGCTTGCCTCGGTCGATCGCAGACATTGTAATCTGTCCTGTTTATGGGATTAATAGCAATTATATTGCGTTATGTGTCGTTCTGTCGTGTAAAAAGATGACCAATTGCGCCGGATCAGGAATATCATGGTGCCATTGAATGACCCGGCATCCGCGGCCCGCCGTCCGACCCCGTCGGACCTAGGGGCTTCCGGACGCTCTCGGACACCAGACCCGGAGGACGACCATGCGCCCAGTCCAGTTTGATCACCGCAAGTACGCAGCCACACCGGCGATCGCCAAGCCCGATCGTCGCTGGCCTGACCGCCGCCTGGAACAGGCGCCCCTGTTCGCCAGCGTGGATCTGCGGGATGGCAACCAGGCACTCGAGCGGCCGATGTCGGTGGAGCAGAAGCTGCGCTTCTTCGACCTGCTGGTCGGGATCGGTCTGACCGAGATCGAGGTCGGCTTTCCGTCCGCCTCCCGGCCGGACTTCGAGTTCACCCGCCGGCTGATCGACGAGGGGCGGATACCGGACCACGTGACCATCCAGGTCCTGACGCAGGCGCGGGAGGACCTGATCCGGCGCACCTTCGAGGCCCTGGACGGCGTGCGGCGCGCCATCGTGCACGTATATAACTCCACCAGCCCGGCGCAGCGTGAGCAGGTCTTCGGGCTGGACCGGGACGGCGTGCGGACGATTGCAGAGAATGGCGCACGCTGGGTGCGGAACGTCGCCCGCGAGTACCCGGACACCGAATGGACCTTCCAGTACTCGCCCGAGAGCTACTCCGCGACCGAGCCGGATTACGCGGTGACCGTCGTCGACGCGGTGAATGCGATCTGGCGTCCGGACCGGGGTCAGCGCGTGATCATCAACCTGCCGGCAACGGTGGAGGTCGCCACGCCGAACGTGTTCGCGGACCAGATCGAGTGGTTCTGCGACCACGTCGCCATGCGCGAGCACTTCGCGTTGTCCCTGCACACGCACAACGATCGCGGTACCGGGGTCGCGGCCGCCGAGCTCGGCCTGCTGGCCGGTGCCGACCGGCTGGAGGGCACCCTGTTCGGGAACGGCGAACGCACGGGAAACATGGACCTGGTCACAATTGCAATGAACTTATACTCTCAAGGCATTGATCCGTCGATCGACTTGTCAGACATGGAGCGAATCGAAGGGATCTACACGGAGTGCACCGCGCTGCCGGTGCATCCGCGTCATCCGTGGGCCGGGGCACTGGTCTATACCGCATTCTCGGGCAGTCACCAGGACGCCATCGGCAAGGGCATGAGCCACCAGCAGCAGCATGGCGGACCCTGGCAGGTGCCGTACCTGCCGATCGACCCGCGCGATCTGGGCCGCGAGTACGAGGCGGTGGTCCGCATCAACAGCCAGTCGGGCAAGGGTGGCGTCGCGTATGTCATGGAACGCGATCACGGCATCACCCTCCCGCGCTGGCTGGCGGTCGAGTTCGCCCGAGCGGTACAGGCGGAGGCCGAGGCCACCGGCGCCGAGGTGGACTCGCGCTCGATTCGGTCCCTGTTCGATCGCATGTATCTGCACACCACCGAGGGCTGGCAGCTCCAGGGTTACCGGCTGAACCGGCAGGGCTCCCAGGTCGAGATCGATGTGCAGCTTGCCCAGGACGGGGTGGTGCAGCGTCTGACCGAACGGGCAGATGGCGTGGTGTCGGCGCTGGTCGCCGCGCTGGAGCGCCGCTACGGGATCGCCGCCGAAGTGGTGGAGTTCGATGAGCACGCGCTGGAGCACAGCACTGGCGCCCGCGCCCTGGCAGCGGTCGCGCTGGCAGTGGACGGCCGCCGCGTCGCCGGGGTTGCGATCGCCGAGGACAGTGCCGGGGCGGCGGTGCAGGCAGTGCTCACCGCCGTCGCCCGCAGCGGCATCGTCGCGGTCGACCCGGACACCAACACCGCGGCGGTGGCCGCCAGCCGGTAACCTTTGGGAGCAGCCTCTGGCCGCGATCGGGCAGGGTCTGGGTGAGGGCATCGCGGCTGGAAGCCGCTCCCACGGCTGGGCGCGATCGGGCAGGACCTGGGTTAGGGCATCGCGGCTGGAAGCCGCTCCCACGGCTGGGCGCGATGGGGCAGGGCCTGGGTGAGGGCATCGCGGCTGGAAGCCGCTCCTACGGCTGGCGCGATGGGGCAGGGGCTGGGTGAGGGCATCGCGGCTGGAAGCCGCTCCCACGCGTGATTCCGCCCTTTTCGCGGCATGCATTCGCGGCTCCGCAGCCGCGGACGAGGTATGATGCGGCCCGTTTGCCGCGCCAGCAGGAGGAATCATGTCCGGCAAGACACTTTACGACAAATTGTGGCAGGCACACGTCGTCCACGAAGAACCGGACGGGACCACGCTACTGTACATCGACCGTCACCTGGTGCACGAGGTCACCTCGCCTCAGGCCTTCGAGGGGCTGCGTCTGGCCGGGCGCAAGCCGTGGCGGGGGGGCTCGGTGCTGGCGGTTCCGGATCACAACGTGCCGACCGAACGCCGGGATCTGGGGATCGCCGACCCGGTCTCGCGTACGCAGGTGGAGACCCTGGAGCACAATGTCGCGGAGTACGGGCTCCGGTTCTTCCCCATGCGTGACCTTCGTCAGGGCATCGTGCACGTGATCGGGCCGGAACAGGGGGCGACGCTGCCGGGCATGACGGTCGTATGCGGGGATTCCCACACCTCCACCCACGGCGCGCTCGGTGCGCTGGCCTTCGGAATCGGCACCTCGGAGGTCGAGCACGTGCTGGCGACCCAGTGCCTGTGGCAGAGCCGGTCGCAGAGCATGCTGGTCCGGGTCGACGGTGAGCTGCGTCCGGGCGTGACCGGCAAGGACATCGTGCTCGCGATCATTGGCGCGATCGGCACCGCTGGCGGCAACGGCTATGCCATCGAGTTCGGCGGCTCCGCGATCCGCAGCCTGTCGATCGAGGGCCGGATGACGGTCTGCAACATGGCCATCGAGGCCGGCGCCCGCGCGGGCATGGTCGCGGTGGACGAAAAGACGATCGAGTACGTGCGCGGCCGCCCCCAGGCGCCGACCGGCGAGTTGTTCGAGCAGGCGGCCGCTGCCTGGCGTGACCTGGTCAGTGATCCCGATGCCCGGTTCGACCGCGTGGTGGAGCTGGACGCTGCGCGGATCGAGCCGCAGGTCACCTGGGGCACCTCGCCCGAAATGGTGGTTCCGGTCTCGGGGCGGGTGCCGGATCCGGCCCGGGAACGGGATCCGGTGCGCGCCGAGGGCATGCGCAGGGCCCTGTCGTACATGGGGCTGCAGGCGGGGACACCGATCGCCGCAATCCGTCCGGACAAGGTCTTCATCGGCTCCTGCACCAATTCGCGCATCGAGGACCTGCGTGAGGCGGCGGCAGTGGTGCGCGGACGGCGCAAGGCGGATAGCGTCAAGCTGGCGATGGTGGTGCCCGGCTCGGGTCTGGTGAAGCAGCAGGCAGAGGCCGAGGGACTGGACAGGGTCTTCCTCGAGGCCGGTTTCGAGTGGCGCGAGCCCGGCTGCTCCATGTGCCTGGCAATGAACGCCGACCGGCTGGAGTCGGGAGAGCGCTGTGCCTCGACCTCCAACCGCAACTTCGAAGGACGGCAGGGGCAGGGCGGGCGCACGCACCTGGTCAGCCCCGCGCTGGCTGCGGCAGCCGCGGTGGCCGGGCACTTCGTCGAACCCGCTCAACTCGAGGGCTGAAGGATGCAGGCATTCACCGTGCATCGGGGCATCGCGGCCCCGCTCGACCGTGCGAACGTCGATACCGACGCGATCATTCCCAAGCAGTACCTGAAGTCGATCAAACGCACGGGATTCGGCCCGAACGCCTTCGATGACTGGCGCTATCTCGATCCCGGTCAGCCGGACGCCGACAATTCCGGGCGGCGCCCGAACCCGGAATTCGTGCTCAACCAGCCGCCGTTTGATCGCGCAACCATCCTGCTGGCCCGCGAGAACTTCGGCTGCGGCTCTTCCCGTGAACACGCGGTCTGGGCCCTGGGTGACTTCGGGTTCCGCGCGGTGATCGCGCCGTCCTTTGCCGACATATTCTTCAGCAATAGCTTCAAGAATGGTCTTCTTCCGGTTGTTCTGGCGGAAAACGCAGTAGACGAACTGTTTCGGCGCGTGCAGGCGGAGCCCGGTCTCGAGATCGAGGTCGATCTGCAGACGCAGGAGGTGCGGGTGCCGGGCGGGCCCGCGTTCCGTTTCGAGATCGATTCCGATCGCCGCCGCCGACTGCTCGAGGGTCTGGACGACATCGCGCTGACGCTTCAGCATGCGGATGAAATACGGGCGTACGAGGAGCGCCGGCGCCGGGAGGCCCCGTGGTTGATCGTGGGGTGAGGTGACCGCTCCGGGGCTTCGACGCGCGTATGGGCCGCATCCCCTCCAGCGGGACGCCGTGACTACATCCCTGTAGGCTTGACGGCGGCATCCCTGCTGCCGACACCCGCTGGAGGGGATGCGGCCCATGCGCTGACGCCGACGATTGCGGTGGGCGTTGGGATAAAAATGGATTGGGGGCGGTTGTTGACCTTCGCCGGGCCCAGCCCCGCCCTCTTCCCCGGAGGCGGGAGAACTGAGCGCGCTTTGCGCGGTATTCATTGTGCGAGGAGCAGACCAGGTGCAGAGGATTCTGGTGTTGCCGGGCGACGGAATCGGCCCGGAGATCGTCAACGAGGCGCTGAAGGTCCTGGACCGCGTCGCGGAGCTCGAGGGTCTTGAGCTCGAGATCGACGAGGGACTGATTGGCGGTGCCGCGTACGACGCGGTTGGGGAACCCTATCCGCAGGCAACGCGGGAAGTCGCCCGGGAGGCGGACGCGATCCTGCTCGGCGCAGTCGGTGGACCGCAGTACGAGGATCTGGAGCGTTCCAAGCGCCCGGAGCGGGGGCTGCTCGGGATCCGTTCCGATCTCGGCCTGTTCGCGAACCTGCGCCCGGCGATCCTGTACCCGCAGCTTGCAGACGCCTCGACGCTGCGGCCGGAGGTGGTTGCCGGGCTCGACCTGCTGATCGTGCGCGAACTCACCGGCGACATCTATTTCGGGCAGCCGCGTGGCGTCGAGGAGCGTGACGGCCAGCGCGTCGGCTTCAACACGGCGGTGTACAGCGAGACGGAGATCGAGCGCATCGCGCGCGTGGCCTTCGAAGCGGCAATGAAGCGCGGCCGCAGGCTGTGCTCGGTGGACAAGGCCAACGTGCTCGAGGTCTCGGAACTCTGGCGCGAGGTCGTGATCCGGGTCGCGGCCGAATACCCCGAGGTGGAGCTCTCGCACATGTACGTGGACAATGCGGCGATGCAGCTCGTGCGCGCGCCCAGACAGTTCGACGTGATGGTGACCGGCAACATCTTCGGCGACATCCTGTCCGACGAGGCCTCGATGCTGACGGGGTCCATCGGGATGCTGCCCTCCGCGTCACTCAACGCCGAAGGGGCCGGCCTGTACGAGCCGATCCACGGTTCGGCTCCGGACATCGCCGGGCAGGACAGGGCCAACCCGATCGCCACCGTGCTGTCCGTGGCGATGCTGTTGCGGCACAGCCTCGGACACGAGGCCGCGGCCCGCCGCATCGAGGACGCGGTGGGGCGGGTGCTTGACCAGGGCCTTCGTACTGCCGACATTTATTCCGAGGGCGCAACGCTGGTTGGCACGACCGCGATGGGCGACGCGCTGGTGACGGCCCTTGGTGCATAAACAAGCTCGAGAAAGAGTGGTGTCTCAATGAATGAACATACCTTCGATGTTGCGGTCGTTGGTGCGACGGGGGCGGTCGGCGAGACCCTGCTGTCGATCCTGGCGGAGCGGAAGTTCCCGGTGCGCAACGTGTACGCCCTTGCCAGCGAACGTTCGGTGGGCAAGCGGGTGGCCTTCGGTAAGCGCGAGCTCGTGGTGGAGGATCTCGCCGACTTCGATTTCGGCAAGGTTCAGGTGGGCCTGTTCTCGCCGGGTGCCTCGGTCTCGGCCATCTATGCACCGAAGGCGGCCGCCGCGGGCTGCGTGGTCGTGGACAACACCTCGCAGTTCCGTTACGACGACGACATCCCGCTGGTCGTGCCCGAAGTGAATCCGGAGGCGATCGCCGGCTACCGTACGCGCGGGATCATCGCAAATCCGAACTGCTCGACCATCCAGATGCTGGTGGCCCTGAAGCCCATCCGTGACGCGGTTGGCCTCGAGCGGATCAACGTGGCCACCTACCAGGCGGTATCGGGCACCGGCAAGGACGCGATCGAGGAACTCGCGCACCAGACCGCGGCGCTGCTGAACGGGAGACCGGTGGAGTGCCAGGTCTATCCCAAGCAGATCGCCTTCAACGCCCTGCCGCATATCGATGCCTTCATGGACAATGGCTACACCAAGGAAGAGATGAAGATGGTCTGGGAGACGCGGAAGATCTTTGGTGACGAGTCGATCCAGGTGAACCCGACGACGGTTCGCATTCCCGTCTTCTACGGCCATTCCGAGGCGGTGCACATCGAGACCAGGGAAAAGATCAGCGCGGACCGGGCCCGCGACCTGCTGACCGGCGCGCCTGGCGTCACCGTCCTCGACGGGCGCGAGCCGGGCGGCTACCCGACGGCGGTGACGGAGGGTAGCGGGACCGATCCGGTGTTCGTGGGCCGGATCCGCGAGGACATCTCCCACCCGCGGGGACTGGACATGTGGGTGGTATCCGACAATCTGCGCAAGGGCGCGGCGCTGAACACGATCCAGATCGCGGAGGTGCTGATCCGGGACTACCTGGGGAAGCGGTGACGGCTCAATCCGTCTCTGTTAATCTCCTTTAATAAACAGGGCATCCTTTGTGCCATGGACGCCGGCAGTGGGGCCTGTCCTGATTTCATGCCGTTCGTGTAGTGCACTGCCGAGGGGGGACAAGTGCGAAGACTCTTTCTGCTGCTGATTCTGCTTGGGATCTCGGCATCCGCGACGGCGAATGTGAGTCTCGGGGAACTTCAGGTCCGGTCGTCTCTGAACCAGCCACTCGAGGCCCAGTTCCGGGCCGAGGGCAGTGCGCTGGCCGGCGACGAGGTGGAGATCCGCCTCGCCTCCGCGGAGGCGTACCGGAGGTTCGGGCTGCCCCGCGCGGCGGTCCCCGAGGACCTGACGATCTCGATCGAGGGAAGCGGGACCAGCCGGGTGGTCCTTCTGAGTACGCAGCGGCCGGTGGGTGAGCCGTATGTGGGCCTGCTGCTCGAGGCAAGCTGGGGGTCCGGGCGGGTCCTGCGCGAATACACGATCCTTCTGGACCCGCCAGTGGCCTTTGCCCCGGAGCGCAGCGCCGCGCCCGCAATCAGTCGCACGCCCCAGCCGGAGACGCGCGACGCGCCCGCGGCGCCCGCACGCGCGGAAACAGGAACGGTCGCCGATACCTACAGCGTGCGTAGTGGTGACACGCTCGCGGCGATCGTCCGCCGTCAGGGTTACACCGGCGTCACGGATCAGCAGGCGATGCTTGCCATCCGGGATGCGAATCCCGGGGCCTTCATCGGCGGTAACATCAATCAGCTGCGTGCGGGAGCCCGGTTGACGCTGCCCGGACAGGCGGAGGTCGCGGGCTACAGCAGGCAAGAGGCGCTTGAGGAATTCCGGCGCCAGACTGCGGAGTGGCGCGAGCGCACCGCGCCGACGCGCGCGGTCGCCACAGAGGAGCCCGCTTCCGAAGCGGTGGCGGAGACCTCAGCCGAGGCAGAGCCGCCGCCGCCCGAAGCCGTAGCCGAGGCGGAACCGGAACCCGCGGCCGATCCGGCAGCCGCCTCCGAAGAGCTCGAGGAAGCCCCTCCCGATCCCGCTGCCGACGGGCAAGCAGTGGTGGCCGATGCCGAGGCCGCCGTGACGGACCGGCTGGAGATCCTTGGAGAGGACGCGTTCGAGGCCATGGCAGTTGCGGGCACCGGGGAGCCGGCCATCGAGGAGGCGGTGCTCTCTCAGCAGGTGGCGGTGGGTGAGCTGCAGGACGAGTTGAGTTCGCTGCGCACGGAACTCGAGGAGCGGGACCAGCGCATCAGCATGATGAACACCGAGCTCGCACGGCTCGAGGAGCAGATGCAGGCCCTGCGCGCGGAGCGGGATGAAGAGCTGCTGGGCAGTGGAGCCGCGGGTGCACCCTTGCACCAACGGCTGCTGGCCGATCCGCTCCTGCTCCTCCTTGCCGCGACCTCCGTGCTGCTCTTCCTGCTCCTGCTGGTATCCGTGTTCCGGACGCGCCGGTCCGAGTCCGCCTACGACGTGCCCGTGAGTTCCCGGGGAGGCGTCGCGCCGGCGCGGTCGGCGCCGGCAGCGGCGGACCGCGCAGTGCCGGCGTCCGAAGAGGCGGCCTCGCGCACGATGGCGGCCACGGGTGCCGGCTCGGTCGTGGGTGCCGCCGGTGTTGCGGCGGCACAGCGGGACGAGCGTCCGGCCGACGAAGGCTTCGCCGGTCCCGGTGAAGAGGTCGATGTCGGGGAGGAGAAGGCGGACGACATCCTTGCCGACGTCGACCTCTATCTCGCCTACGGCATGAACGACCAGGCCATTGCGGCACTCGAGGGCGCGATTCGGGACGGACGCGAGGATCCGGAGTACCGGGTCCGGCTGATCGAGGCGCACGCTGCCAATGAAGACGGCGATGCGGTGCGCCGCGAGGCCGAGGCCGTGCGTGGCGAGCTCGGGCCGGGGCAGGATGCGCTGCGCGAACGCGTCGCGGTCGCGGAGTCGCGATTCCCGCAACCAGAGACTACGGACGAGGTCGCCGTGGGCGGGAACGAAGAGGATGCGGCTTCGGGGCCGGATGCGTTGGAGAAACCCCTGACCTTCGACCTCTCGGGCGAGAGCGATGAGCCTGCCGGAAAGGGCGGGGAGCCGCGCGAGGAGGAAGACGAGTACCGTTCGCTGCGGTTCGACCTGGACGACCCGGAGGACGGCGCCGCGACCGCGGGCCGGCTGGCCGATGCGGATCGTGACCCCGACGGGCTTCCCGAACTGACGCTTCCCGACCTTGAGCCGATGGATCAGGAAGGGAGCGATCGGCCCGGGGCGGACGCCGGGAGCGACAACTCGGAAAACGGCATGAAGCTCAGTCTTGCCGAGGCCTTTGTCGAGATGGGCGATCGCGACGGCGCGCTGGGATTGCTCGAGGAGATCACGCCGACCGCGACCGATGCGCAGAAGGCCAAGGTGGAGGAGATCCGGCGGCAGATCGAGGGCGGTGACGGCTGAAGCCGGCGCTGCCGGCGGCCGGGGCGGCCACTCGCGGGGCGGGATGCCGGCCGACCTGCCCGCCAGCCTCGCGATTGCCGGGGTGGTCGCGCTGTCGGCGACGCTGGTCAGCCCTTCGCCCGCCGGTCTGGTCCCGGGCTTCCTCGCGCTGGCGCTGCTGCTGGTTGGCGGTCACTGGCCGCTCCGGCGGGGACTGCGGCTGGCGTGGCGCCTGAAGTGGTTCCTGCTTTCCCTGCTGTTCTTCTTCGGCTGGCTATCGCCGGGTGCCGGTGCCACGGGTTGGGGTCACCTGGTCCCGTCACTGGAGGGCCTCGGCGATGCCGGGCTGCGCATCGCCGCACTGCTGTCCGTGGTCTTCTGGGTGGCCTGGCTCACCAGCGCCTTCGAGCGGCCGGCCCAGATCCGGGGCCTGAGCCGGTGGCTGATGCTGGCTGGGGTGAGGGGGGAGGCGTTTGCACGGCGCCTGTTTCTCGCGCTGGACCTGTTCGAGGCGCAGCAGACGGAGTATCGGACATTCCGGCAAGGGGTTCGGGGGACGCGCTGGAGTCGCCTGAAGGCCGGCCGGGAGTTCCTCATCGAGCGTCTGGACCAGGCGCTCGCCGGTCGCGTGGACACAGCGGGCGCGCAGGCCGGTGCCGCCGAATCCGACCCTCCCTCCAGCGGCCGCCATGCCGGCGTCCGCTGGCAGGTGGCCCTGCTCTGGCTCGCGGTGGCGGCCGCGGTCATGTTGCGCGTCGCGTCACCGGCGGCGGGGGTGTGATGCCGGCGGCCGCGCCATGCGTCCAGCGCTGGGCCCTCGGGGTCGAGTACGACGGCAGCGGGTTCCTGGGCTGGCAGCGCCAGAAGGATGGCCGGAGCGTGCAGGACGAGCTGGAACGCGCCCTGGGTTTCGTTGCCGGCCACCCGGTGGAGCTGCAGTGCGCGGGCCGCACCGATGCCGGTGTGCATGCGACCGGTCAGGTGATCCATCTGGACACGAGCGCGCGTCGCGAGGGACGAAACTGGCTGCTCGGAGGCAACGCGCGGCTTCCCGCGAGCATCTCGCTGCAATGGGCGCACCCGGTCCCGGCAGGCTTTCATGCCCGCTTCTCGGCCCGCGGTCGCCGGTATCGGTACCTGATCGCGAATCAGCCGATGCGGCCTGCGATCCAGGCGACGGGTCTGGCGTGGTGGCGCCATGCACTGGATGCCCGCTGCATGCACGAGGCCGCGCAACGGTTCGTCGGCACCCACGATTTCAGCAGCCTGCGCGCGGCGGCGTGCCAGGCGAAGTCCGCGATCAAGACGGTGCACGCGATCAGCGTTACGCGCCAGGGGCGCTACGTGATTCTCGATGTGCACGCCAACGCCTTCCTGCACCATATGGTCCGGAACATCGCCGGTTTGCTCCTGCCCATTGGCCAGGGCCGGCGCGACGCCGGCTGGATCGATGAGGTGATGGCCGCGCGCGACCGCCGGGCCTCCGGGATCACCGCGCCGGCCGGCGGTCTCTACCTCGTCGGCGTCGACTACGACCCGGGCTTCGGGTTGCCACTGGCGGTCGCGCACGAGCTGGTTCCAATCACCCCGTAGGAACGGTCCTTCACCGCGATGCGGGGCGTGTTCTGGTACTCTCTCCGGTTATCATGCGCTATCGGGTCAAGATCTGCGGCCTTACCGATCCCCGCCAGGCGGCGGCGGCTGCGGAAGCCGGGGCCGACGCCATCGGCCTGGTGTTTCATCCACGCAGCCGCCGGGCGGTGAGCGTGGAGCAGGGAGCAGCGATCGCCGCCGCATTGCCGCCCTTCGTGTCGGTGGTGGGGCTGTTCGTTGACCCTGCGCCCGAGGAGGTCGAACGGGTGCTGCGGGGCTGTTCCCTCGACCTGCTGCAGTTCCACGGTCGCGAGGAGGCCCGGTTCTGCGAGCGCTTCGGGTTGCGCTATCTGAAGGCGATCGCGATGGGCGATGCGACGGATCCCCGCCGCGAGATGGAAGCCCACCCCGCGGCACGGGGTTTTCTTCTCGACAGCCATGCCGGCGGCAAGATGGGCGGCTCCGGCGAACGTTTCGACTGGGGCCGGATACCCGGACCGCTGGACCGTCCCTGGCTCCTGGCCGGCGGACTCGACCCGGGCAATGTCGCCGGGGCGCTGGCGGTGACCCGGCCCTTTGGCGTCGACGTCAGTTCCGGCGTCGAGGCAGCGCCGGGGCAAAAGGATCCGCGGCTGGTGCGGGAATTCGTGAACATGGTGAGGCAGGTGGAACGTGAATGAAGTGAAAGAGGCAGTGGACTGGGCCGCATTTCCGGACCCGCGCGGGCACTTCGGTCCCTACGGCGGGCGTTTCGTCGCCGAGACGCTGATGGGCGCGCTGGACGAACTCCAGGCGGTCTACGAGAAGTACATGCAGGACCCCGAGTTCCTCGCGGAGCTGGATACCGATTTCAAGCAGTTCGTCGGCCGCCCGAGCCCCCTCTATCATGCCGAGCGCCTGTCGCGGGAACTGGGCGGGGCCCAAGTCTACCTGAAGCGGGAAGACCTGGATCATACCGGCGCGCACAAGGTGAACAACACCATCGGCCAGGCGCTGCTCGCCAAGCGTCTGGGCAAGACCCGTATCATCGCCGAGACGGGTGCCGGGCAGCACGGCGTGGCCACGGCCACCGTTGCCGCGCGGCTCGGGCTCGAGTGCGTGGTCTACATGGGTGCCGAGGACATCCAGCGGCAGTCTCCCAACGTCTTCCGCATGCGTCTGCTCGGCGCCGACGTGGTGGCGGTAAAGTCCGGTTCGCGCACGCTGAAGGACGCGCTGAACGAAGCGATGCGCGACTGGGTGACCAACGTCGACAACACCTTCTACATTATCGGTACCGTCGCCGGACCACATCCCTATCCGGCGATGGTGCGGGACTTCCAGTCCGTGATCGGCCGCGAGGCGCGCGCGCAGCACCTGGAGATGACCGGGCGGCTGCCGGATGCACTCGTCGCCTGTGTCGGCGGGGGTTCGAACGCGATCGGCCTTTTCCACCCCTTTCTCGGTGATCCCTCCGTCGAGATGATCGGCGTGGAGGCCGGCGGCGAGGGTATCGCCACCGGGCGACACTCGGCGCCGCTGTGCGCGGGGCAGCCCGGCGTGCTCCACGGCAACCGGACCTACCTGATGGAGGACGAGGACGGGCAGATTGTCGCGACCCATTCCATCTCGGCCGGGCTGGACTACCCCGGCGTCGGGCCTGAGCACGCGTGGCTGAAGGACCTGGGCCGTGCCACCTACGTGTCGGTCACCGACGAGCAGGCCCTGCGTGCCTTCCACCGCATGACGCGCACCGAGGGCATCATTCCGGCGCTGGAAACCAGCCATGCGGTGGCGCACGTGATCGACATCGCGCCGCGCATGCGGCCCGACCAGAGCCTGATCATCAACCTGTCCGGCCGCGGGGACAAGGATCTCAATACCGTCGCGGCCCTGGAGGGAATCGAGCTGTGAGCCGGATCCGCAGGCGCTTCGAAGAGACCCGGGCGAGCGGAAGGGCCGCCCTGATCCCCTATGTGACCGCGGGCGATCCGGCTCCGGAGGTGACCGTTCCCCTGCTGCACGACCTGGTGGCCGCCGGCGCCGACCTGCTGGAGCTCGGCGTCCCCTTCTCCGACCCGATGGCGGACGGTCCCGTGATCCAGCTCGCCTGCGAACGCGCGCTGGCCCACGGAACGCGCCTGCGCGACGTGCTGGAGATGGTGCGCGAGTTCCGCCAGACCGATACGGACACGCCCGTCGTCCTGATGGGCTACCTGAATCCCATTGAGCGCATGGGTCACGAGGTCTTCGTGACCGCGGCCGCCGAGGCCGGTGTGGACGGCGTACTGATGGTGGACCTGCCGCCGGAGGAGAGCGACGACCTGACCGGCCTGCTGGAGCAGGCCGGGCTCGACCCGATCTTCCTTCTGGCGCCGACCACGTCGGAGTTCCGCCTGCAGCATGTGGCCGCCGCCGCCCGTGGTTTCATCTATTATGTCTCGCTCAAGGGCGTGACCGGTTCCCAGAGCCTGGACCCGGCCGCCCTCGGTGCGCGGCTCGAGGTTATTCGCTCGATCTCCGATCTGCCGCTCGGGGTCGGGTTCGGAATCCGCGATGCGGCCACCGCAGCTGCGGTGGCGCAGGTGGCCGATGCGGTTGTGGTGGGCAGTGCGATCGTGCGCCTCGCCGAACAGTACCCGGAGGCACCGGAGCGGTTCCGCGCCGCCGCCGCGGAGGTGGTGCGGGAGATGCGCACGGCGATGGATGCCGCGCGGACGACGGCGCCGGCTGCGGTGTGATCCGCGGGATTGCACCGCAGGAGAAAAGGAATCGCCCATGAGCTGGTTCGAAAAGCTTATGCCATCGCGCATCCGCACCGACAGCGTCAGCAAGCGCACGGTGCCGGAGGGGCTTTGGGTACGCTGCGAGGGCTGCGACGCAACGCTGTACCGCCCGGAGCTGGAGCGCAATCTCGATGTCTGCCCGAAGTGCGGACATCACCGACGGGTGGGCGCGCGGCGACGCCTGGAGATCTTTCTCGACGAGGGCCCGCGGGAGGAGATCGGTGGGGCGGTCGAGGCCTCCGATGTGCTGAAGTTCCGCGACAGCAAGAAGTACCGCGACCGCCTGGCCACTGCACAGAAGGCGACCGGCGAGAAGGACGCGCTGGTGGTGATGCGCGGGGAACTGGAGGGGGCTCCGATCGTCGCCGCCGCGTTCGACTTCTTCTTCATGGGGGGGTCGATGGGTTCCGCAGTCGGGGAGCGGTTCGTGCGCGGCGCCCAGCGGGCGCTGCAGGAGCGGATTCCGATGGTGTGCTTCTCCGCCAGCGGCGGCGCGCGCATGCAGGAGGCGCTGTTCTCGCTGATGCAGATGGCGAAGACCAGTGCCGCGCTGGCACGGCTGCGCGAGGAACGCATACCCTTCGTCTCCGTGATGACCGATCCGACCATGGGCGGCGTGTCGGCCAGCCTCGCGATGCTCGGAGACATCAACGCCGCCGAGCCCAAGGCGCTGATCGGCTTTGCGGGGCCGCGGGTGATCCAGCAGACGGTGCGCGAGACCCTGCCGGAGGGATTTCAGCGCTCCGAGTTTCTGCTGCAGCACGGCGCCGTGGATCTGATCATCGACCGGCGCGAGATGCGCCGCCGCCTGGCGTCGCTGTTGGCAATGCTGACCCACCACATCGCGCCGGCCAACGTGACGGAGACGAGCGAGGCGAGCCGCAGCATGCCTGCCGCTGAACCGGTCGGGGCGGCATCGGCCCAACCCGGTCAGGAAGACCATCGGGAGCCGGGCTGACTTGTCCACCAGGCCGTCAGCGCTGAGTCTGCTCCTGCGCGCCCGGATCCTTCCTGTCCGCGCGTAGGCGCGGCCGCCGGATCGCAAACGGACTGAGCGCGTAGAGATGCGTTTCGATACCCTGCAGCAGTGGCTCGACTGGCAGGAGACCCTGCATCCCCGGAAGATCGATCTGAGCCTCGATCGGGTGAGGGTCGTCGCCGATGCCCTGGCGCTGCGGGAACGGGCACCGGTGACCGTCGTCGTCGGGGGCACCAACGGCAAGGGCACCGTGGCGACCATGGTCGCCGCGCTGCTGAAGGCGCTCGGCCTTCGGGTTGGCCTGTACACGTCGCCGCACCTGCTGCGGTATAACGAGCGCGTGGTCGTTGACGGGGTCCCCGCCTCCGACTCGGATCTCTGCCGTGCCTTCGCGGCGGTGGACATGGCTCGCGGGACCTGCCCGCTGACCTATTTCGAATTCGGCACCCTGGCCGCCGGCTGGCTGTTCCGGGAGCGAGGGGTCGATTTTCAGGTGCTCGAGGTCGGGCTCGGCGGACGCCTGGACGCGGTGAACCTCTGGGACGCCGACGTTGCCGCGATCACCTGCGTGGACCTGGATCACCAGGCATGGCTGGGCGACGATCGCGAGCAGATCGGACTGGAGAAGGCGGGGATCATGCGCGCGGGCCGTCCGGTGGCGCTGGGCGAGGAGACCCCGCCGGCCAGCGTGCTCGAGGCAGCTCTCGGACTTGGTGTCCCGGTATTCCGTCTGGGCCAGGACTACCGGCTGGTGCCGGATGGTGCCGGGGGGCGCTGGTGCTGGGCGGACACGACGATGCATCTCGGCCTGCATCCGGGCGAGTGCGAGCGGCTGGAGGGCGCGCGCGGACGGAACGCGGCGACCGCGCTGGCCGTGCTGCACCTGCTGGGGCTGCAGCGGCAGCTGACGGCCGATGCCGTCCGCGCCGGATTGGGGACGTCGCCGCCCGCCCGGCTGCAGCGCCTGCCCGGCAACCCGGAGTGGTTGCTGGACGTTGCTCACAACCCGCAGTCGGCGCGCGAACTGTCCGGCTGGCTTGCCGGCCACCCGGTGTCGGGTCCGGTCGTGGCGATCGTGGCCGTGATGGCGGACAAGGAGCGAGGCCCGATCTTCGAGGCGCTGCAGGGACAGGTGAACGTCTGGATCCCGATCGACATCCCGGGGGCGCGCGCGCTGCCGGCGAGTGCGCTGTCGCGGGAACTCGAGGGCCTGCCCGGGTCGCGCGTGGTTGCGGCCGGGGATCCGGCCGGGGCGATCGCCGCGGCATCGGCCGCCGCCGGTCCCGGCGGGCGTGTGGTCGTGTTCGGATCCTTTATGACGGTGCAGGCCGTGCTGGAATCCCTGGACCCCGCCGGAGCGCAGGCGCTGACGGGCTGATGCCCCGGGACAGGCATCGGCCGACGCCGGAAAATCCCTGCGCGGACCGTTATACTTCTGCACTTGCCGGGCCGGGCCGGGCTGACCCGCCAGGCCCGGCGTCCCGCCCGGCCCAACCGAGAAGAGTGATCCGTTGCCGAACATGAATCCGTCTTCCATTCCCGGAGCCGCGCAGCGGAGAGTGGAACGCCGCGCTTTGGCGAGCGCCGGGACCGGCGAGCCCGGTGGCGCATGACCGTGGAACCTCCCGTGCGCTACCGGATGGTCGGCGCGATCGTGCTGATCTTTCTCGCCGTGCTCTTTCTGCCGTGGCTGTTCGACGGCGCCGGTTACGAGGCGATGCAGGATGTGGAACGGCCAATCCCGGATCGCCCGGTGTTCGTCGAGCCGCATACGCCGCCGGCGCCCGCCCCGGAACTCCGGACGGAGCACGTTGGCGAGCACGGTGACGACGCGACATCCGTGGTGCAGTTGCCGGAGGCCTCTCCGGTTGAGCCGGTTCCGGGCGACCGGGGCCGTGATGCGGCCACGGCGGAGGCCACGGGGCCGCTGGTCGGCTGGTCAGTGCAGGTCGGCAGCTTCGGCAGGGAGGCGAATGCCCGCGATCAGGTCCAGCGGCTGCGCGAGGCCGGATTCACCGCCTTCGTGGAGCGCGGGACGGCCAATGGCCGCGAGGTCTGGCGCGTGAAGGCGGGGCCGCGGGCAGAGCGGGACGCGGCCCTGCGGTTGCGTGATGACCTGCAGCGCAGGATGGATGTCACCGGGATCGTGGTGGCGCACCCGTGATCGGGGCCCTGCGACCGCGGGAAACGTGTGGGGGCAAGCCAGCGCCCCCGGTCTGGAATAGACTGCTGCCGCTGCCGCTGAACGGCGCCCGGCTTCAGCCAGGGGTTATGGGACTCGGATGACGTGAACTGGATCGACTTCCTATTCATCGCGATCATCGCCATTTCAGGCCTGATCAGCCTTTATCGCGGCTTCGTGCGCGAGGTGTTTTCGGTCGCGACCTGGGTGGTGGCGATCTGGGTCGGGATCCGCTTTGCCGGGGCCACCGCGGAATACCTCCCGGCGGCCTTCAGTGACGAGACCCTGCGCCTTGGCATCGCCTTCGCAATCCTGTTCATCCTGGTCCTGATCGTCGGCGGAATCGCAGGTATCGTCGCGACCCGCCTGGTTCGAGGCACGGGCCTGACCGGTACCGACCGGTCGCTGGGCATTGTTTTCGGGCTCCTGCGGGGCGTGCTGATCATTGCGTTGCTGGTCTTCCTGGCATCGCTGACGCTGGTGCCGGAGGAGTCCTGGTGGCAGCAGAGCCGCCTGGTGCCCGAATTCGAGCGCTTCGTCGGATGGGTGCTGAGCCAGCTGCCGGAGGCGCTCCAGGAACGTCTGCGCGATCTGCGGGAAGAGCTGTGATCCGCGGCCGGATCCACAGCCCATTGGAGTCGTCATGTGTGGAGTCATAGGTGTCGTCGGCACCGCCGCGATCAATCAGCTGCTCTATGACGCGATGCTGGTTCTGCAACACCGGGGACAGGACGCGGCGGGCATCGTCACGTCGGATGCGCAGGGCCGCCTGCACCTGCGCAAGGACAACGGCCTGGTCCGCGACGTCTTTCAGGCCCAGCACATGCGCGGCCTGGTCGGAAACATGGGCATCGGGCATGTGCGCTACCCGACGGCCGGCACCGCCAGCTCCGCCGAGGCCCAGCCCTTCTACGTGAATTCGCCGTTCGGGATCACCCTCGGCCACAACGGCAACCTGATCAATGCCCGGGAGCTGAACCAGGCCCTGTTCGCCACGGACCGCCGGCACATCAACACCGATTCGGATTCGGAGATCCTGCTGAACGTCTTCGCCCAGGAGCTGCTTCGATTCCTCGACAATGGTCTGACCGCGGACGCGGTGTTCAACGCGATCGCGCGGGTGCACGAGCGGGCCGAGGGCGCCTATGCGGTGGTTGGCATGATCGCGGGGCGTGGGCTGGTGGCCTTCCGCGATCCCTTCGGCATCCGGCCGCTGGTCTATGGGCGCAGGGAGATGTCAGGGGGCGTGGAATGGATGGTGGCCTCCGAGAGCGCGGCGCTGGAGTCTCAGGGCTTCGAACTGGAGCGCGACCTCGGCCCGGGAGAGGGCATCTTCATCACCCCGGACGGCGAGGTCGCGACGCGTTACTGCGCGCCCGGCGCGTCGCTGCACCCGTGCATATTCGAGCACGTCTACTTCGCGCGCCCGGACTCCGTGATCGACAATATCTTCGTGCATCGGGCGCGGATGCGCATGGGCACCCGGCTGGGCCAGAAGATCCGCCGGATCTGGCCGGATCACGACATCGACGTTGTCGTGCCGATTCCGGATACCGGCCGCACCGTCGCACTCGAGATGGCACACGAACTCGGCATCAAGTACCGCGAGGGCTTCATCAAGAACCGCTACATCGGGCGGACCTTCATCATGCCCGGGCAGACGCGGCGCCGGAAGTCGGTGCGGCAGAAACTCAACGCGATCTCGCTCGAGTTCCGTGACAAGAACGTGATGCTGGTGGATGATTCGATCGTCCGGGGGACCACCTCCCGCGAGATCGTACTGATGGCGCGGGAGGCCGGTGCGCGCAAGGTCTACTTTGCGTCGGCGGCTCCGCCGGTGCGCTTTCCCAACATCTACGGTATCGACATGCCCGCCGCGAACGAACTGATTGCATACGGGCGGGACGAGGATTCGGTCTGCGCTGCGATCGCCGCCGACCGGCTGATCTACCAGGACCTGGAGGACCTGATCGCAGCGGTCCAGCGCGGCAACCGGTCCATCGCGAACTTCGACTGTTCCGTGTTCACCGGCGAATACGTGACGGGTGTAGACCCCGGATACCTCGACTACGTGGCCTCGGCGCGTGCGGACGGCAGCGCCTCCGAACCAACCAGTGGCGAGGTGCTCGATCTCGCCAACAAGAAATGACCGGGGCTGCCGCTACCGGCATCGAGGCGGCGGATACCGGGTGGCTGCAGCGCGTGGCGCGCGACGCGCTGCTACGGGAGCCGGCGGGTCTGGGCCGCCCGATACTGGTGGTGCGCATCGACGAGCAGCGGCTGTACGTCGTGGATCGTGGACACCCGCCGGAGCACTACCCGGTCTCGACGGCCGCAAACGGGGTCGGTAACCGCGAGGGCAGTGGCCAGACCCCGCTGGGTCTGCACAGGGTGGCGCGGCGCATCGGTGATGCGGCGCCCGCCGGTACCGTCTTTCGTGGCCGCGTCGCCACCGGCGAGATCGCGCCGGTGCTCACCGATCCCGGGCAACATGGTCCCGGTGATCGAATCACCTCGCGGATACTGTGGCTCGAGGGCCTGGAGGCGGGCCACAATCGTGGCGGAAAACTCGACAGCTTCGGCCGCTACATCTACATCCACGGCACCGACGAGGAGGGACGCATCGGGACTCCGGCCTCGCACGGCTGCGTCCGGATGCGCAACGCGGACATCATCGCGCTGTTTCCCCGAGTACCCCTGCATTCCCTGGTCCTGATTCTCCCGGACGCCACCTGACCCGGCGCCCGATCGCCGACAGGGCCCGCGGCCTGGAGGGGGCCGCCAGCCCGGCGGTTTTGGCGCGCCAGCAGCGCATTCGCGTGCCCGCTCGCTCCTGCAGGGGTGGTGGGAGCGGCTTCCAGCCGCGATGCGGCGTTGCGTCGACTGCCCAGGGCCATCGCGGCCGCAGGCCGCTCCCACAGAACCCCAGCCCTCCGGGCGGCATTCCCCGGCGCCCGGCGGTTTTGGCGCGCCAGCAGCGCATTCGCGTGCCCGCTCGCTCCTGCAGGGGTGGTGGGAGCGGCTTCCAGCCGCGATGCGGCGTTGCGTCGA
>NZ_JAWLHP010000006.1:9582-26591 GCF_041690275.1 Thioalkalivibrio sp. | reverse complement strand
GCCCGGCGGTTTTGGCGCGCCAGCAGCGCATTCGCGTGCCCGCTCGCTCCTGCAGGGGTGGTGGGAGCGGCTTCCAGCCGCGATGCGGCGTTGCGTCGACTGCCCAGGGCCATCGCGGCCGCAGGCCGCTCCCACAGAACCCCAGCCCTCCGGGCGGCATTCCCCGGCGCCGGATCGCCGAGAGGGCCCGTCTCCCGCAGCCCCTGGATTTCATGGGTATAATAGCCATTGGCGTAATGCGGCTTTTCGTCATAGACCTGCCCAGGTGGTGGAATTTTTGTTGACTGGGGCGGTCAAGAAAAAGGGAACGGACTCGAGAAACGATAACGGAAGCCATAAATCCATGAATTGCTGCAATCCCCGGAGGCGACGTCTATGAAGTTGTCAACCAAGGGCCGCTACGCGGTCACCGCCATGATGGACCTGGCGATCCACGATCGGATCGGGCCGGTGACGCTGGCCGACATCTCGCAGTGCCAGGGTATCTCCCTGTCCTATCTGGAGCAGCTGTTTGCGAAGCTGCGCAAGGCCAGCCTGGTCGAGGGCGTCCGCGGACCGGGGGGCGGATACCGTCTGGCCAAGCGCGCGGACCAGATCAGCATCGCCGATATCATCATGGCCGTGGACGAGTCCGTCGACGTCACGCGCTGCAAGGGCCACAAGGACTGCCAGCAGGGCGAACGCTGCCTGACCCACGAACTGTGGGACGATCTCAGCCAGCAACTCCACGACTTCCTGGACGGCATCACGCTGGCCCAGTTCGCGAACCGTCCGGAGGTGCAGAAGGTCGCCCGGCGCCAGGATGAACGCCGCGCACGCCATCACTTCATCTTCCGTCACGACGCTGCCTGACCGTCCCCCGGCGCTACCGGGGAACAGGCGCGGACGCCGGGGCGGGTCCCCGGCGTTTTTTGTGCGCGAAAAAGGCGGTTCCGGGGCGCACCTCACGCACCGCCCTGAGCAGCTGTTCCTCGTAGTCTGAACGCTTCGCCGCGCTCAGCTCCGCATAGCGCAGGTGGGCATAGACGCGGACAAGGTCTTCCAGCGCATCCGCAAGGTCGGGCCGGGCGACGCTCACCCGTGCGGCGTATTCGGCCGCCGTCTCATGCGGCTCGCGCCCCAGGCCATGCCGCCGGAGGCGCCGTGAAACCCGGTCCAGCGCCCGCTGGGCCGGGTCACGGGTATCCCCGGGACGACGGGCCACTGCGATCAGGCCGGCGGCCAGACCGAGGCCACCGAAGGAGACGCCCAGGGCGGTCAGGATGCCGCGCCAGTCGGTTGCATCCAGCCCGAAGCGGGCGAAGAGCTCACGCTGGCGCTCCGGATCGAAGGCGAGCACCAGGCTCTCCCAGCGGAAGGTTGCGAGTTCGTGCCAGTCCGACAGGCGCAGGCGCCACTCCACCGTCCAGGGCAGGCCGGAGCGGCGCAGGAATGCCGGAGCATCGACGTCGTCACCGAACAGTCCACCCAGGCCCGTCTCGATGCGCTCCGGGGCGATCGCGGCTGTGGGGTCGACCCGGACCCAGCCCGCGTCCTCCAGCCACACCTCGGTCCAGGCATGGGCATCGGCCTGGCGCAGCCGCAGGTAGTCTCCCGTGTCCATCCACTGGCCGCCCTGGTAGCCGGTTATGACGCGGGCGGGGATGCCTGCCGCGCGCATCAGCACCGCGAAGGCAGACGCGTAGTGCTCGCAGTAGCCCGCCTGCGTCTCGAACAGGAAGTGGTCGGTTCGGTCTCCCTGCAGTCGTGGTGGGCGGAGCGTGTAGCGAAACGGTTCTCCGGCAAAGAGTTCCAGTGCCGCGTTGACGATCGCGCGTTCGTCCTCGCCGTGCATTGCCCGCCAGAGCCCCGCCTGTATGCGGCTCCGTGCCCCGGTGTTCTCGGGCAACATCAGCGCCCGGGCACGTTCCCCGTCCGCCAGCGGCAGCGCCGGCGGTGCGTCCAGCCGGGCGCTGGCGGTGTACTGGATCCGGCTGTCGATGCGGCGGCGCTGTACTACCTGCAGATTGTCCCGCAGGCGCGCCTGTGGCGGCAGGGCGGCCGGAAAGTCCAGGACCGGCAGGTAGCGTGCGCGCGTCGGTTCCAGCGTGACGGTGTAGGCGATATCACCCGCGCCTGCGGCGGGTTCCGGAACCTCCGGGCGGTCGCGGTCCGTTCTCCAGCCGCGCCCGTCGAAGTCGGTCATCACCTGTGCGCGCCAGTACTGCAGGCTGGGAGGCGGGACCGGCCCGTCGAAGCGCACCCGCATTGCGGTGGCCTCGTTCTCCAGCAACTGGGCGATGTCACCCGGCTCGAGACGATCGGACAGACCGGTCTGGCCCACGGTCTCTTCCGTGGCGCTGCCCCAGATCGGTCCCGGGATGCGCGGAAAGACCAGGAAGAGGATCAGCATGATCGGGAGGGCATGCACCAGCATCAGCGCCGAGGATCGCGCAAGGCGGCGGAACGGCAGAGGGCGTCCGCCGTGGACCTGGATCAGGGCCGCGGTGATCAGCCAGGCCGACAACAGCGAGTACGCCGCGATCAGGATCGACTGGTTGAAGAAGTAGGTGGTGACGACGATGAAATAGGCGAGAAAGAGCGTGACCACCACGTCGCGCTCCGAGCGGATCTCGAGGAGCTTGAGCGCGACCATCACCAGCAGCAGCGCGGTGCCCGCCTGCTGGCCGGAGACCGTGCCGAAGTGACTGAACGTCAGGGCCCCGGCCGCGAACACCATCGGCACCAGGACCCAGCGCGAGGGGAGCCGGCGATGGCCGGTGTGGATGATCAGACGCCACAGCAGTGCGGCGGCCAGTACCGCGATCACCCACGGTGGCTGTTCCCAGGCGTGGGGCAGGGCCGCGACGGGCAGGGCCGCGAGCAGCAGCCACAGGCCGGGCAGGACCTCCGGCCGGGATCGGGCGGTGGTCGCCGCGGCGGTCATCCGGCGGGATCTCCGGGCTGGCCGAACAGCGCAAGGGCACGCAGGCAACGGGCCAAATGGTCGGGGCCGGTGTCGGGGCCGATGCGGCTCCCCGGGAGCCGCAGCCCATAGGGCTGGCCCTCGGCATTCGCCTCCAGCACCCCGTGACACAGTGCCGACAGGCGGGTCTCCGGGTCGGCGGCCGGAACGCCCTCCCAGTCGAGCCAGAGCGGCGCCGCGTTGCCGGACCCGGTATCCCGAACGAACAGCTGCCCGCTGCGGGCCACGGCCTTCCAGGCGATCCGGTTCGGAGGGTCGCCGGGCCGGTATTCACGGATCCCGTCCGGGGTGGCATCCGATCCTCCGGTGTTCTCCGTCTGTTCTCCGTCGCATTCCTCACCGGTCAGGGCGAGTCCGTCCAGGGGGGCCGGGACCGGGTAGACGAGGATCTCGTGCTCCAGCGTGAGCCAGGTCCAGGCCTCCAGCAGCCCGAGTGGATAACGGGTCGAGAGGCGCTGCCGCGGCAGTCGGTAGACGCCTCGCGGCCGCGGATCGAGTGCGACCGCGACCTCCGTCGCAGCGCGGGGTTCCAGAAAGGCCGGCCGGCTTGCGGCCCCGTCCGCCGACAGCAGGACGGCCTCGCGGGGTCTCGCGCTGCGTTCCTCGAGGCGCAGCCTCAGCAGCGGAGCGGTTCCAGCGAAGACCGGCGCGACCGGAAGCGCGGTGACCTCGAGCCCCAGCAGGTTGCGGTGGGTATACCACATCGCGTTGTGCCCGATGCCGACCACGAGGAAGGTCAGCAGAAAGGCCATGTTGTTGGAGTAGTTGATCGCCCCGAGCAGCATCACGAGCAGGATCGCGAGCAGCATGTACCCCTGCCGCGTGGGCAGGATGTAGACGCGGTCCCGGCCGATCACCGCGCGCCGTCCGTCCGCCCGGTGCCGGCGCGTGACCCAGCGGATGAAGTCCTCGCGCAGGCGGCCCCGGCCCGATGCGCGCGCGCTTCCGTGGCGCTTCAGTTCGCCGGGACGCATTCCATCAACCGGGCCATGGTGGCGGATCCGGGCTCCACCTCGCGCGAGACCACACGGTGCACCGCGACCGCCGGCACGACCGCGCGCACGTCGTCGGGGGTCACGAAGTCACGACCGTCGATCATCGCCCATGCCCTTGCCGCCTGCAGCAGGCCGAGTCCCGCGCGCGGGGACAGGCCGCTGCGGAACAGGGCCGTGTCCCGGCTCGCCTGCAGCAGGGCCTGTACATAATCGAGCAGTGCGGGGCGGGCAGTGATCCCGGAAACCGCCCGCTGCCACCCGAGCAGCGTCTCGGGTCCGGCCTCGGCGGCGAGCGGATCCGCACCCTCGCCCCGGTCGCCGCCCTCGAGCAGCGCCCGTTCCGCCTCCGGGCCGGGGAAACCGAGTTCGATGCGCATCAGGAACCGGTCCAGCTGGGATTCGGGCAGCGGGTGGGTGCCAATCTGCTCGGTCGGGTTCTGGGTCGCGATCACGAAGAAGGGGGTGGGCAGGTGATGCGTGCGCCCGTCGACGCTGACCTGCCGCTCCTGCATCGCCTCGAGCAGGGCGCTCTGGGTCTTCGGCGGCGCGCGATTCACCTCGTCGGCAAGCAGTACCTGCGCGAATACGGGGCCGGGATGGAACTCGAAGGTCGCGCGGGACTGATCGAAGATCGATACGCCGACCACGTCGCCCGGGAGTAGATCGCTGGTGAACTGGATCCGTCGGTAATCCAGGCCCAGCACCTGGGCAAGCGCGTGCGCCAGCGTGGTCTTGCCCACGCCGGGACGATCCTCGATCAGCAGGTGGCCGTTGGCCAGCAGGCACACCAGCGCGAGCCGGACCGCCTCCGGCTTTCCCAGAAGGACGCGGTTCAGCCGATCCTCCACCCGCGACAGGGCTTCTCGATCGACGCGATGCTCGGGGCTGTTCATGCGGTATCCTTGTGCTGCCTGCCTGTTGAGTCGAATTGACTGGCCGGGATCCCCGTGGATTCCGGCCAGGCGCGATCACGCGGGCTCCATTATGAACGCTTGATGCGCGGGAAGCTGCGATGGACGAATGCGAATCCCAGCCGGACCCGGGACTAAACTACGCGGTGGAGGCCGGTCCGCCCCCGCGGGTGCGGTTCTCGGGCCGGATGGATGCCTACAGCACCGGGCCCGTCTGGCAGGCCGTGCTCGACGAATTCAGAAAGTGGGCCGGCGCCTCCGAACTTGTGCTGGATGTCGGTGAGGTGGAGTATTGCGACGGGGCCGGCGCCGCCCTGCTGTACAGTGTCGAGCGGGAGACGGCGGAGCGGGGCGGCACGCTTCGCTTCGAGGGCATGACCGGGGCGATCGCCGGGCACCTGAAGCCCTATCGCGACGCGGATGCGGCGCGACCGGCCCGGGGCACAGGGAGCCCTTCCTGGGCGCAACGCCTGCGGCGCGGTGTCAGCGCGGTGGGCCTCGAAATCCATGAACAGGTTGCCTTTGTCGGCGAGGTCAGCCTGGCCCTGGCCCGGGGGCTGGCCCGGCCCGGACGGGTGCGTTGGGGAGATGCGCTGCCGGTCGCCGAATCCGCCGGCTACCAGGCCCTGCCCATCGTCTCCCTGATCGCCTTCCTGCTCGGCGTGATCCTGGCGTTCCAGTCGGCCGTGGCGATGGGGCAGTTCGGCGCACAGATCTTCGTGGCCGATCTTGTCGCGATATCGCTGTTGCGCGAACTCGGGCCGCTTATGATGGCCATTCTGCTCGCGGGTCGATCGGGTGCTGCCTTTGCCGCCGAGATCGGCACCATGAAGGTCAACGAGGAGGTGAGCGCGCTGACCACGATGGGACTCGACCCGGTGCGCTTCCTCGTCGTTCCCAGGATCCTCGCGGGCGTACTGGTGGCGCCGCTGCTGACGCTGTATGCGAACCTGATCGGGCTGATCGGTGCGGCGCTGGTGATGCGCGGATTCGGAATCCCGATGGTCACCTTCTTCAACCAGGTCAGCGGTGCGGTCGACGTGGGGGATCTGGGCTCAGGGCTGTTCAAGGCCTGCGTGTTCGGCTTCCTGGTCGCCAGCGTGGGTTGCCTGCGCGGTCTGCAGACCGGTGCGGGCGCGGCGGCGGTGGGGCGTTCCACCACCAGTGCGGTGGTGAGCGCGATCATCCTGATCGTGATCGTGGACGGTCTGTTCGCGGTGCTCTTCTTCCATCTGGGCATCTGAGCCGTGGCTGGCCCGGGAAAGGCGATCATCCAGGTGGAGGGACTGACCATCGGGTTCGGTCCAATGATCATCATGGATCGGCTCGATTTCGAGGTGCGTGCGGGCGAGATCTTCGTGATCCTTGGTGGTTCTGGCAGCGGCAAGAGCACGCTGCTGAAGCACATGATCGGACTGTATCGGCCACTGGCCGGCCGGGTCCTGATCGACGGTGCGGATGTGACCGCGGCGCAGGGCACGAAGCGCGAGGACATCCTCCGCCAGATCGGGGTGATGTACCAGATGGGGGCCCTGTTCGGCTCGATGAGCCTGCTCCAGAATGTGCGCCTGCCACTGGAGGTGCACACCCGGCTCCCGCCCGCCGCGATGGACCGCATCGCCCGGGCGCGGCTGCAGATGGTGGGCCTGGCCGAGTACGGGGATTTCATGCCCGCCGAGATCAGCGGCGGCATGCAGAAGCGGGCCGCGATCGCGCGGGCGATGGTGCTGGATCCCAAGGTCCTGTTTCTGGACGAGCCCTCGGCCGGGCTGGATCCGATCACTTCGGCGGAACTGGACCGGTTGATCCGGCGTCTCTCTTCCAGCCTGGGGATGACCATGGTCGTGGTCACGCACGAGCTGCCAAGCATTTTTACGATCGCCGACCGTGTGATTATGCTGGACAAGGATACGCGATCGATAGTCGCCGAAGGTGACCCCCGCATGCTCCGGGACAACAGTGAGCATCCCTGGGTCCGGCGCTTCCTGCGTCGGGCCGAAACGGAGGATCTGCCGGCATGAATGCGGCTCAACACTTCAGGCTCGGCCTGTTCATTCTGGGTGCGATCGCGGTGGGCGTGATCGTGCTGGTGGTGATGGGCACGGGAAACCTGCTCCGCCCCACGGTCACGATGGAGACCTACATCGACGGCTCCGTGCAGGGCCTCGATGTTGGTGCGCCGATCAAGTTCCGGGGCGTGACCATCGGCGAGGTGACCAGCCTCGGCTTCACCTCCCCCGAATACGAGGTGAATGTGCCGCCGCTCCAGCGCAAGCGGTACGTTCTGGTGCTCGGCCGGCTGCGTCTGGACCGCTTTGCGTCGACGGCCCGGGAGAACATGGTCAGCGGCGATCTCCTGGAACCGCTGGTGGCGGCGGGGTTGCGCGTGCGCATGGCGGCGCAGGGCATCACCGGGATCAATTACCTGGAGCTGGACTTCGTGGACCCTGCAACTCACTTGGCGCTACCCGTCGAATGGGAACCCCGCTACGCTTACATCCCGTCGGCCCCCAGCACCGCGACACGGTTGCTCGAGCACGCGGAGGGCGCACTGCGGCGCATCGCACGACTTGACGTCGAGAGGGTGGTGGACCGTGCCGCCACACTGCTGTCCACGCTGGAGCGGACCGCGGCCGCACTTGATACCGAAACGCTGAACCGCGAAACAACCAGGCTGACGGCACAGCTGACACAGACCCTGGAACAAAGCGACCGGCTGCTGGCGGTTGCGGAACGCCTGCTCGGAGACCCGGACATGGCCGCACTGCCTGGCGAGGCCCGTGTTACGCTCGAGTCTCTGCGCGGGGCCGTCGAGGAGGCCGATTTCGGCGAGGTAATCAGACAGGTTGAAGGAGTGGTCAGCCGGCTTGATCGGGGCCTGGAGATCAACGAGCAGCGCCTGGAGACGACCCTCGGGGACCTGCAGGCAGCCACCGCTACGCTCAGGTCCCTCAGCGAGGATGCCCGGCGCAATCCGGCCGGCGCCATCTTTGGCGGGCCGCCCCCGCGCAGCTCGCTCGAGAGGGTTCAGTGAGATGGGCGGAGTGATCGGTCGGTGGTTGCTGGTCCTGTCCCTGATCGCGCTGGTCGGGGGCTGCACCCTCGTGCCGAAGCAGCCGGCGGTCGACCGGGCGTGGTTCCTGCTGGAACCGCCGGCCGCGTCCCCGACGGAGGCCGCACCGGTGCTGGTGGAGCTGGGTTCGGTCCGGGTCGCGCCGGCCATCGCGGGCAAGGGCCTGGTGTACCGGCTCGGCCCGCACCGGTACGAGTCGGACTTTTACAACGAGTGGTTCCTGAATCCCCGTGACCACGTGGAGCAGCTGCTGCGCGAACGCTGGACCGTGGAGGACGGACCGGTGCGGCTCGTCGCCGATGCGCGGGCCGAGCCCGACGCCCGGCAGGTCGATGTGCTGTTGACGGGCCTGCACGCGGATCTCGACGGGCCGTCGCCGGGTGCCGCGGTGGTGGGGCTGCGCGTGTTCGTCCAGGGCCGGGAACGGATGCGGCTCTGGGAGCTCGACCGGCGGACTCCATTGGCGTCACGCTCGCCGGAGGCGTTGGTCGCGGCGCTGTCAGGAGCGATGACCGAACTGCTCGTGGAGATCGAGCGACGACTGGAGATGTGAGCGATGACAACCCTCTACGACTTTCAGGCGGAGCGGCTGGACGGACGTCAGGAGGACCTCGCGGACTACCGCGGAGAGGTGCTGCTGGTCGTGAACGTGGCCAGTGAGTGCGGCTTCACGCCCCAGTACGAGGGACTGCAGGCGCTGCAGGATGATTACGCGGAGCAGGGTTTCCGGGTGCTCGGGTTTCCCTGCAATCAGTTCGGCGGCCAGGAGCCCGGGGGTCCGGAGGAGATCGCGGAATTCTGCAGCAGCCGCTTCGGTGTCGATTTTCCGATGTTCGCAAAGATCGAGGTGAACGGCGGCGATACCCATCCCGTGTACCGGTTCCTGAAGAAGGCGGCCCCCGGGGCCCTGGGGACCACGGGCATCAAGTGGAACTTCACCAAGTTCCTGGTGGGCCGGGATGGACGGGTGATCGAGCGCTTCGCGCCGAGCTCGCGGCCGGAGACGCTGCGGGCCGCGATCGAGAGGGCCCTGGCCGAGCCCGCGGACGGCTGAGGCCCCGCTGCGTGCAGGATGGCAGCGCAGCAGGGATGCCGGAGGGATCCGGGCAGGAGGAGCAGGACCGGTACTGGATGTCCCTGGCCCTGGAGGAGGCCGGGCGCGGACAGGGGACGGGCGAGGTGCCGGTCGGGGCGGTGCTGGTGCTTGACGGCCGCTGCCTGGCACGTGCGCACAATGCCCCCATCGGTGAGCGGGATCCCACCGCGCATGCCGAGATTCGTGTGCTTCGTGAGGCCGCGCGGCGGCTCGGCAACTACCGTCTGCCCGGAACCACCCTGTATGTGACCCTGGAGCCCTGTCCGATGTGCGTCGGCGCGATGATCCACGCGCGGGTCGCGCGACTGGTCTACGGCGCGCCGGACCCGCGCACAGGGGCGGCGGGCGGGGCACTGGACCTGGTTGCACACCCCTCCCACAATCACCGCATCGCGGTGACGGGCGGCGTCGAGGCCGAACGGGCGGCGTCGCTGCTGCGTGATTTCTTCCGGCGGCGGCGCGGACGCTGATCACCGACTGCGGTCGTGGCGCCTACAGCGACAGCGGGGTGCCGAGGTAGAGCCGCCTGCTCCTGTCGCGGTCGCCGGGTTCCGGAAACAGCTGCACCAGCCAGTTGTAGTAGCTGCGGATGTTCTGCACGTAGGTCACCGGTTCCCAGCCGCGGGCGTATCCGTAACGCGTCCGCTCATACCAGTCGCGCTGCGCCAGCCTCGGCAGCCAGGCCATCACGTCCAGCCAGAGGTTCGGATCTCCGCCGCCGGCCTCGGTCAGATCGCGTGCATCGAGCAGATGTCCGAGGCCCACGTTGTACGAGGCCAGGGCCATCCAGGTGCGGTCCGGTTCGGCGATGTCGTCGGGAAGCCGCTCGAGCATCTGCAGCATGTAGCGCACGCCGCCCTCGACACTCTGACGCGGGTCACTGCGATCGCTCACGCCAAGGGACTGTGCAGTCGCGTTCGTCAACATCATCAGGCCACGAACGCCGGTGCGTGATACGGCATCCGGGTCCCAATGCGACTCCTGGTAGCTCACGGCGGCGAGGAACCGCCAGTCCAGGTCGTGCTCCAGGGCGATCTCTTCGAACAGCGGCCGCAGGGGGTCCAGGCGCTCCTCCACGAGCCGGGTGAAGCTGATCGCGTCCACCAGGTCGTGCACGTCGAGGTGACCGAAGTGCCGGTCGAAGAGGAGTTCGAATTCGCGTCCGGAGCGCAGCGCCTCGAGGTATTCCTCGGCGGCGTCGATCAGGCTGCGATCGCGCCCCGGCGGGAACAGCCAGACGACCGGGGCCTCTCCGTCCAGCTCGAGACTGAAACGCAGAGCAGGATGCACGCGCTGAAGACGGCTGAGTTCGATCGAGGTCAGCACCGCGTGGTCCACGGTGCCCCTGCGCAGCGCCGCAACCAGCTCCGGTCCGTCCGCGTACTGGATCAGCTCCATCTCGTTGCCGGATCCGGTCGCGCCCCGGATCACGGCCGCCAGCCTTTCCGGGAGGGCCAGTACCGAGGTGATCCCGATGCGTGCGCCCCGCTGCGCCAACTCCTCGAGGCTGTCGACGGCGGAGCCATTCCCCGCCCAGTGCGCCAGCTGTTTCTGGATGGGCAGGATTTCCGGTCCGATCGACAGGCCGGGATCGTGTCCCGGAACGGTGAGCAGACCAGCGGCAAGGTCCACCCTGCCTGCCCGCAAGAGACGGTAGGCCTCGCGCGGCCCCGGCACCCTGTGCACCTCGAGCCGGGCCCCGAGCCGCTCCGCGAGGCCGCTCAGAAGCACCAGTTCGAAGTGTTCCGGATCGTTGCCGAGGTCCACGAAGGTGTGGTCATGAGGATGCCTGACCAGGGCCACGTGAAGTTCCTGCTTGAACAGCGCGAGATTCAGTGCAGACGGGGTATGCTGCCAGGCCCAGACGAGGATCACGGACAGCAGCGCGGTGAACACGCCGATCTCGATGCGGCGCATCCGCGTTGCTTTCGGTCTCAGTCCCGCAGGCCAGTGCATCAGGCCAGTGATCATAGCCCCTGCGCGGAGGGGACGTCGAAAGGGCAGGGGAGGAACCCGCGCCGCCCGGTAAACCACCGCGGGGGCACGGGTGCCGAACAGGTCAGAAACTCATGAACAGGCCGCCGTTGACCTCGTAATTGGCGCCGGTGATATAGCACGCCCGATCGTCACACAGGATGCCAACGAGGTAGGCGACCTCGTCCGGGGTGCCCATGCGGCCCATCGGGATCTGCGAGATGATCTGCTGCTGCACCTCCTCGGCCATGGCCTCGGTCATCTCGGTTGCGATGTAGCCGGGCGAGACGGTATTGACGGTTACGCCCTTGCGCACGACCTCCTGCGCGAGGGCCATCGTGAAGCCATGGGCGCCGGCCTTTGCGGCCGAGTAGTTGGTCTGGCCGAACTGGCCCCGCTGCCCGTTCACCGAGGAGATGTTGACGATTCGCCCCCATCCGCGTTCCATCATCCCGTTCACCACCTGCCGGGTGACATTGAACAGGCTGTCGAGGTTGGTGCTCATCACCGCCTTCCAGTGGTTCGGCTCCATCTTGCGGAAGGTCTTGTCGCGCGTGATGCCGGCGCAGTTGATCAGTATGTCCACCGGTCCCAGCCGGTCCTCGATCTCGCTGATCATCTTCTGCGAGTCCTCGAACGAGGAGACGTCGCCGGAGGCGATCTCGTACTCGCGGCCCTCGGCCGCATGCTTCTTCTGCCACTCCTCGGCCTGTTCCTGCTCCGGCGGGTAGTAGCCCGCGACGACCCTGAAGCCGCGCCCGAGCAATTCCTCGCAGATCGCCGTGCCGATCCCGCCGATGCCCCCAGTGACCAACGCTATACGTGCCATGCATCCTCCGATGTGCGGCCCACCGAATGAAAAGAGGGGGCGACCAGCGCCCCCTCCTTTGGCTCAGGGCCGGTTGATGGTTCAGGCAGCAGCCTTCGCCGCAGCCTTCTTGAAGCTCTCGCCAGCCGCCTGCGCGTTCTTGCTGGCAGCCTGCATCTGCTGGTCCATCACGTCGGCAGCGGAATCACGTGCTTCCGTCATGACCTCGACGGCCGAGCGATAGCCCTTCAGCCACTCCTGGCCGTAGTCCTGAGCCAGCTTCGCCTGGTTGGACACCAGCTCCTGGTAGCCCTTGGCCTTGGTCATGCCTTCCATGCCCTTGGCACTCTTCTCCAGCATGGTGTTGCTCAGGTCGAGCTGCTGCTGGAACAGGCGCTCGCCGGCGCGCATGTTGATCTCGCCAAGCTTGCGCAGGGCCTCGAAGCTGCCCTGGACCATTTCATTATAGGCGTCAAACATCTGGTTTTGCATGATCATTCTCCTGGTTGAATGCCACCGCCCGCCAATTGGTGCAGTGCAGCATTGTTGCGATGCAGCATAGAATGCCCAGAAGCCGAAGTCAAGCCTTTGGGTGTTTCAGGGGGGCGGATTGCCGCGGCATCAGTAAGCAGCCCCCGCGAGCGGAGGACGCAGTGCCGGAGACAGGTGCTTAGGACGGGGGGCGTTCGGAAAGGTCGGGAGCGCGGCTACTTCGAGCGCCGGCGGGAAGAGGGCTCGGAGGGGATTGCCGCTGCCCGGAAGAAGCTGTCCTGCATCTCGCGCCAGAGCTCGATGTTGCGCTCGGTGAGCTCTGCCCAGGTCTGCAGGGCCTCTCCGGGCATCAGCTGGTCGAGCTGCGACTGCATCTGCTGCTGCTGCTCGCCATAGAGCTTCAGGGTCTGGTCGAGGAAGCTCGAGAAGGCGTCCTGCAGGGATTCGTCATAAAAGCGGATGAACCGGGTGAGCACCTCGGTGGTGAACATCGGGTTTCCGCTGGCCTCCTGCTCGGTGATTATCTGGATCAGGATGCCCCGGGTGATGTCGTCGCCGCTCTGGGTGTCCACCACCTTGATGTCCACTCCGTCGCGCACCAGTTTCTGGACATCCGTCAGGGTGATGTAGCGGCTTTCCTCGGTATCGTAGAGCCGCCGATTGGGATACTTCTTGACCAGCCTCTGCTCGCTCACGGCGGTGCCCCCTTGCACCCGAAATTGCTGTCGATTTTACATGATCCGGAGCGGCATTTCCGGGATCCGGGCGTTGAGGCCGGCGCCCCCCATTCGGCAGGGGGCGCCGGGTGCCGTCGCGGCCTGTTCAGTCGACCAGGTCCAGGGCCATCGCCACACCCTGGCCGCCGCCGATGCACAGGGTGGCGAGGCCGCGTTTCGCATTCAGGCGGCGCATTCCGTGCAGCAGCGTGACCAGCAGCCGCGCGCCCGAGGCCCCGATCGGATGCCCGATCGCGATCGCGCCACCGCTGACGTTCACCTTGGACGGGTCCCAGCCGATCTCCTTGTTCACCGAGATGGCCTGGGCCGCGAAGGCCTCGTTCGATTCGATCAGGTCAAGGTCGTCGTGGCTCCAGCCGGCCTTTTCCAGGCATGCCCGGGTGGCCGGGATCGGGCCCGTGCCCATGATCGCGGGATCCACTCCGGCCGAGGAGAAGGCGACGATACGGGCCATCGGCTTCAGGCCGAGTTCCCGGGCCTTGCTCGCGGTCATCACCAGCGTGGCTGCGGCGCCGTCGTTGATGCCCGAGGCATTGCCCGCGGTGACCGTGCCCTCCTTGTCGAAGGCGGGCCGCAGCTTGGCGAGGCCCTCGGCGCTGGCGCCGGCTCGCGGGAATTCGTCGGTATCGAAGATCCTGGGTTCGCCCTTGCGCTGGGGAATCTCCACCGGAACGATCTCCTCCTTGAATACGCCGTCGCGGATCGCCGCCTCGGCGCGTTGCTGCGATTGCGCGGCGAAGGCGTCCTGTTCCTCGCGGCTGATCGAGTACTTCTTGGCAATGTTCTCCGCGGTGTTGCCCATGTGCATGTCGGTGATTGCGCACCAGAGGCCATCGTGAATCATCGTGTCCCGCATCGTCCACGCGCCCATCTTGGTGCCGAAGCGGGACCTGGGCAGCGCGTGCGGCGCCTGGCTCATGCTCTCCTGTCCGCCGGCGACCACGATCTCCGCGTCACCGCATCGGACCGACTGCCAGGCAAGGTGGACGGCCTTGAGCCCGGAACCGCAGACCTTGTTGATCGTCATCGCCGGAACGCTGTCGGGAATGCCGGCGTCGAGAGCCGCCTGGCGTGCCGGATTCATGCCCGCCCCGCCGGTCAGGACCTGGCCCAGTATCACCTCGCTGACCTGCTCCGGCCGAACCCCGGAGCGTTGCAGCAGGGAACGGATCACGGTCGCCCCGAGCTTGCTCGCCGGGATGTCACCGAGCGAGCCCATCAGGCTTCCGACGGCCGTGCGGGCCGCTCCGACGATTACGATGTCTTCACTCATTACTCCTGTCTCCTCTGGCTGACTGTCTCTTGCGGACGATTTCCGGTGCTCGCGCGGTGAACCCGTGCACGTTGATTATGGCATGCCGGTGGCGCACGACCTCAATCGGGATCACGATACCTGTCTGTCGGCATGGTGGCGCGCACCAGCGGGACCGGGCCCGGCATGGTGCGGTGCACAAATGACGTGCTAGTATCCCGCGCAGGTTCTACACTTCATCCGGTACAGCAACCACGCCCGCGGGGCGAAGATCAGGAGAAGATGATGGCGGATTCCGTTTCGACTGCGGACCAGTGGCTGGAGGCGCAGCGCCGCTACTGGGACGCCTGGATGGACATGACGAGGCGCGGCCTGGAAGGGGCCGGTTCCGGTCGGCCAGCACCGCAAAACCCATGGGCGGACGCAATGGAGCAGTGGTTGCAGGCGGTGGCGCCGGCGACCCCGAAGCCGGCAAGCGACCTGCTGGAACAGATGGTGAATGTCGGCAAGGGCTACTTCTCGATGGTCGAGGGGTTCTACAAGGAGGGCCCGGTCAGCGACATGCCGGAGATGATCGAAAAGTGGACGCGCATGATGACCGAGGCCTTCCAGGGGGGCGGCGCCAGCGTGAATCCCTTCGCCCAGCTTGCGGCCAGAGCCGGGGGTCGCCAGGGAACGGCCTTCTGGGATCTTCCGTTCGACACCCTGTCACGGACCCTGTCCGGCAGCATGCCGCTGCCCGGCGATTTCATGAAGGCCTTCGAGTCCGGAAAGCCCACCGAAATGCGTGAACAGCTGGAGGGTCTCCTGTCGACGCCCGCCATCGGGTACGGGCGCGAATCGCAGGAGCAGTACCAGCAATTCGCGCGACTGATGCTCGATTACGAGAAGGCGATGAACGAGTACCAGGCCGGTTTCGCGAACCTGGGCACGCGCTCGGTCGATGCCTTCCAGAAGCGGATACAGGCAGCCGCCGACGAGGGCAAGACCATCAATTCGGTACGGGAGGTCTTCAACATCTGGGTGGATGCCTGCGAAGAGGCCTATGCCGAGTACGCGATGTCCGACGACTACGCGCGCCGCTACGGGCGGATGGTCAATTCGCTGATGGCGGTCAAGAAGCAGGGCGTCCGCCTGGTCGATGAGTGGCTGGAGGCGATGAACATCCCGACGGCCTCGGAAATCTCCACCCTTCAGCGCCGTCTGCATGACACCAGGTCCGACTACCATGCGGTGCGTTCCCAGATGGAACGAATGCAGGGCGAACTCGACGAGCACAAGGGAGCGAACGGCGAAGTGCAACGTCTGCGCGAGGAGGTGGCCGAATTGCGGGCTGCGCTCGAGAAGCAGCAGGCTGGCACGGCATCCGAAGCGGCTGCGGCCGGTTCCGGCGCGGACACCGCTGCCGCGGCCGCCGCAGAGAAACCGAAGCGCAGTACGCGTCGGACCGGGAGCGCAGCCAGTTCCGCTTCCGGCGAGAAGAAGACGACCACCGCCAGGACCCGCAAGACTGGCACCACCCGGAGGAAGACCCAGTGATGACCCCGATCCAGATCCGTCCCGACGAGGCGTTCGACGAACTCACCGGTTTTCAGCACAAGCTGACCCAGGGTGTCCAGAACCTGATGGATATGGGCGAGGTCAGTACCGGGGCAACCCCCCGGGAGGCAATCTACGAAGAGGACAAGATGGTCCTCTACCGTTTTCAGGCACCGGCCAGCGTGGTGCAGAATCCGGTGCCGCTGCTGATCGTGTACGCGCTGGTGAACCGGCCCTACATGGCCGATCTGCAGGAAAACCGCTCCATGGTGCGCGGGTTGCTCGAGGCGGGGATGGACGTGTACCTCGTGGACTGGGGCTATCCGGGGCGCGCGGACCGTTACCTGACGATCGACGATTATCTCAACGGGTATCTCGACCGCTGCGTGGACGTTATCCGCAAGCGGCACCGGGTGGATGCGGTCAACGTGCTCGGCATCTGCCAGGGTGGCACCTTCAGCCTCTGCTATGCGTCGATGCACCCGGACAAGGTCGCGAACCTGGTTACGATGGTGACCCCGGTGGACTTCCAGACACCGGACAACATGCTGTCCAACTGGGTACGCCACGTGGACGCGGACCTGATCGTCGATACGCTGGGCAACATTCCCGGCGAGATGCTGAACTGGACCTTTCTGAATCTGAAGCCCTATCGGCTGATGGGGCAGAAGTACCTCGACATGGTGGAGATTCTCGACAATCCCGACCAGGTCGCGAACTTCCTGCGCATGGAGAAGTGGATCTTCGACAGCCCCGACCAGGCCGGGGAGACCTACCGCCAGTTCCTGAAGGACTTCTACCAGCAGAACAAGCTGGTGGAGGGCGGCCTGCGTATCGGCAAGCACGAGATAAGCCTCAAGAACGTGAAGATGCCGGTGCTGAACGTCTTCGCCACCGAGGATCATCTGGTACCGCCCGATTCGTCGCGCGCGCTGAAGAAGCTGGTCGGGACCAAGGATTACACCGAACAGTCCTTCAAGGGTGGGCACATCGGCATCTACGTCAGCGGCCGCGCCCAGAAGGAGGTCCCGCCCTCGATCGGCAAGTGGATTGATGCCCGCACCTGAGGCGTCCTCCGCCCCCAAGGAATCGTGACCGGAGGTCGCTCCTACACCCCACATACCCCCCCGTAGGAGCGGCTTCCAGCCGCGATCCAGCCGCGATCCA
>NZ_JAWLHP010000006.1:0-9482 GCF_041690275.1 Thioalkalivibrio sp. | reverse complement strand
CGATCCATCCCGATCGATCCGCGTCCATCCCCCGATCGGTCCCGATCCGTCCCCAATCCGTCGGCTTCGGCCCCCTTCGTGCATTTCAGGCCTTCAAGCGCCCCACGCAGCCAAGTACACTGCTGCGCTGCCCCGCAATGCCGCGAGCCCGCCGATGAACGAACGCGCCGAATTCCGCCTGACCGTCTCGTGCCCCGACCGGCTGGGAATCGTCGCCCGCGTGGCGCGTCTGATCGCCGATGCCGAGGGCTGGATCACCGAGGCCGCGCAGCACACGGATACCGAGGCACACTGGTTCTTCATGCGCTGGGTCTTCTCCCTGCCTGCCGGGCGCGACACGGATCTGTCGGGCAGCCTCGGGGACCTCGCCGGCGAATTCGCGATGCAGTGGTCGCTGGTGCGCACCGATGCCCGGCCGCGGGTGGTCATCCTGGTCAGCAGGGAACCGCACTGTCTGACGGACCTGCTCGCCCGCTGGCGTTCGGGTGAACTGCCAATGGAGATTCCGGCCATCCTCTCCAACCATCGTGTACTGGAGGAGGTCGCCAGCTGTTACGGCATCCCGTTCGAACACCTGCCGGTCGCTCGCGAGACACGTGCGGAGGCCTTTTCACTGCTGCGCGAGCGCCTGGATCTCCTTGGCGCGGACACCGTCGTGCTCGCGCGGTACATGCAGATCCTCCCTCCGGATCTCTGCAGCGAATTCCGCCACCGCGTGATCAACATCCACCACAGCTTCCTGCCGTCCTTCATCGGCGCGCGCCCGTATCATCAGGCCTTCGCCCGCGGCGTGAAGCTGATCGGCGCGACCTGCCATTACGTGACCGAGGATCTGGATGCCGGGCCCATCATCGAGCAGGATGTTGCCCGCATCCGGCACGACGACCAGGTGGAAGATCTGATCCGCAAGGGCCGGGACGTGGAACGCTGGGTGCTCGCGCGGGGATTGCGCTATCACCTGGAGGGAAGGGTGCTGACCCACGGCAACAAGACCATCGTGTTCGATTGATCCGGGCGCTCCCCGGGGACAGATTTCAAATCTGTCCCCGGCGGGGTAGCTTCATCAGGCGCATTCCCAGAGCTTGAATTTCCCGGGCACGGCTGCATGATGTGCCCATGAGCAACAAGACCCGATTTCGCGTCCAGTTCATCAACCAGGGGAAGGTCTACGAGATCTTCGCCCGCGAGGTCTACCAGGAGCAGCTCTACGGCTTCGTCACCATCGAGGGTCTCCTCTTCGGGGAACGCTCCCAGGTCGTCGTGGACCCCAGCGAAGAGCGGCTGCGCAACGAGTTCGAGGGGGTGCAGCGCTTTCACATCCCGCTGCACGCGGTGATCCGCGTCGACGAGGTCGAGGAAGTGGGTACCGCACGCATCCGCGACATGAGCCCCGGAGGGAACGTGCACGTACTGCCAGGCGTCGTGCCGCCGGATCCGGGGCGGGGCAGGTAGTTTCGGGCGGCCCGAAGGGCGCTGCTGCGCGCCGGGAGCGGGCCCCGCCGGGGCGCGCCAATTGCGGTTTGCGGCGGCCTGGTTTACCCTTCGCAGCTTCTCGCGCGGGCGGAAAATGCGTGCCCGTGTGTGGACTCGGGAGAGGTGGCCGAGTGGTTTAAGGCGCACGCCTGGAAAGTGTGTATACGGTAACCCCGTATCGAGGGTTCGAATCCCTCCCTCTCCGCCAGATACAGGAAAGGGGCCTCAGGGCCCCTTTCCTGTATCTGATGAAGCAAGGTTCGAACCCTCGACATCCAGAATGATGGTTCGACTGCCCTGACGCGCAGCGGCAGGGCAGGACGCCAGCTATGCTGGCGCCCCGAAGGGGTGAGCCGCGCAGCGGCGAATCCATCCCTCCCTCTCCGCCAGATACAGGAAAGGGGCCTCAGGGCCCCTTTCCTGTATCTGATGAAGCAAGGTTCGAACCCTCGATATCCAGAATGATGGTTCGACTACCGAGGCCTGGTTAGCCCGGCTGGAAGCGGGCGAAGAGGTTGAAGCGCCTGAATGCCGGGGCTGATCTGGTCGCCCGCATCCCTGCAGGATGTCGAACAGCTCAACCGCTTTCTTGCCGGCAAGAACCCGGCGCCGCCGGCCGTACAGCGAAATCCATCCGGGAGGACATGAACAGCCTGCGCGACCAGCCGGGAGTCGGTCGCACGGTCAAGGATTTGGGCCCCGCATTCCCGCGTCCTTGCTGACGCCCGATCTGCGTGAATCGGCGCTGCTGATTTCCATTGCCCCAGGCCGCTCGCTCTGCGCTGTGGGAAGCGCGAGGCATCCACATGCGGACGGATCAGGGCCACGAAACGCGGATGCAAACCGTGCTTTGCAGAATCTGCCTATCATCGGTATTCAAGCTTCTCTTCAGCACGATTTCTGCAACCAAGGAGGTTCCTGCATGAAGCCACGGATCAGCATGATCACCCTTGGCGTCCGGGATCTGGAGGAGTCGGTTCGCTTCTACGAGCAGGGTCTTGGGCTGCCGAGGATGAATTCACCCCCGGAGGTGGCGTTCTTTGCGCTCCATGGTACCTGGTTGGGGCTCTACCGCCGCGGGTCCCTGGCCGAAGACGTCGGGGTACCTGCCGACGGCACCGGCTTCGCCGGCTTCACGATTGCGCACAATGTCCATTCCGAAGCAGCAGTTGACGAGCTTTTGGAACAGGCCATCTCGGCGGGCGCCAAGCTGATGAAACCGGCCCAAAAGGTGTTCTGGGGTGGCTATTCCGGCTACTTCGCGGATCCAGACGGCTATCTATGGGAGGTCGCGCACAACCCGCTCTTCTGGGTCGGCCCGAAAGATGAAGATGGACAAGCGAGTCATGCAGCAGCCCCTGGGGCCGCGCACGGCTGAGGTCCGGCGTTAGGCATCAATGATCAGGAATATCCCGGCACTGGCTCTATTAATCCTCGGGCTCCTGGTGATGGCTGTTTCGTTCATATACTACGCTGGGAGTGCTCTTCCTTATCCAGATGCGACTGCCGAATTGCTTTCCCATCAAGCTGCCGAGGCAAGAAAATGGAGCCTGCTCTTCGCGCTTGGGTTGCTCGCAAGTGCGATTGGCGGGCTTTGCCTCTGGCGGCGATCAAGAGCCAGGAACTGCGAGCGGGGTTCATCTGATTGAGCGTAAAGGCTGGCGTGGTGGGTTCAGCGACAGCAGATCTGGGCCGGCCACTGCCACCATCGGTCATCGGGCGTCTCGAGCCGAGCCTGAGCGGACAGTGAGTGGAAGGGGATCAGGGGCTGAAGCTGGATGTAATCCTGTCGTTGAAACCCTCGGGTTGCCCGCAGTGCGGGCACTGCCTTGGCTGTGCGACTGACGTTTCCGCGTTCCTTGTCGGATGCTGTCACCGGCGGGTGGTCAGCTGGCCTGCCGGCGGCCATGGACTGAGACTTGATACCGGCGCGGGCAAGAAATGTCGTTGGAGGAACAGGCCCGGAATGGGACATGGCGCGTCGTCTCCTGGTCCCGCGCGCCGGATCCCGCACAGATGGAAAGACCGTGGTTTATGTGGCTCCATTGCGCACAACCGCGGTTAGTCTACCTATACTTGACTACGCTCCTTATTGTGGCGTCGGCAGATTCTGGACAGGCAGGCTTTGGTCAGCCTTCACTCGGTATCCCACGAAACGTAATAAGGGGATGGGAGAATGAGCACTCTGCTTGGACGATCTTCCGGCTGGGCATTCTTCCTCCTTGCCGTCTCCGCACTGGTCGCTTGTGGTGGGGGTGGCGGCGGTGGGGGCGGCGACGGCGACGGCAACGTCAGCCCGCCGAACAACATCACCGCTGTCGCGATTGCCGTCGACACTCCGGACCCTCGTATCTCCGACCCGCTGACGGCGACCGTGTCGTTGAATGCCGATCGAGCGGTGAGCAAGGTCGCCGTATCGCTGTTTGCCATCGACGATACCGATGATCCGGACGCTGTCGTCAGGCAAATCCCGCTGGGTTCCGAAATCATTGAAGAATTGTCGGTGGGACGCAGTGATCATGTGCTGAATGTCATGGTGCCTGCCAGCGTGGAATTCAGCGGTCCTTACTACATTGCCGCCGTGGTCGACCCGGTGGACGAGATCGTCGAGACAGACGAGGACGACAACACCGTCTCGGTCCAGGTCACCCTGGCGTCGACCGCCACTCCAAACATCCTGCTGGCCGATGTGGCGCTGGATCGTGCCGCGCTGATCATCAAAACCGACGAATTCACCCAGCAGGTGCCTGGTGACGTCTACAACGCCGATGCCGGCGGCACTATCACGGTCGGCGCCGACGGGCTGGAAGTGGGCGAGACCGTCGACATCGAGGCCTTTGCCAACCTGCGGATCACACGTACCGATAGAGGTACGTCGCTGGATATGCCGCTGTATCTCTGGAACTCCGAAGAACAGCGGTACATGAACGCCTACGGTATTGATCCCAATACCAGCATACAGGGTGAAGTCGAGTGGTTGCCGATGGGGACGTTTACACCGCTGTTGGCGGAAATCATCGGTGAGGAAGCGGAGCTCGACGACGTTGAGCGGAATTCCGAGCACATGGAATTCTATTTTCCTGGCAAGCTGGGCTTTGAGCTGGAGCAGGCGCTACGCTACCCGCCGCAACCTTCCGACGACGGCCTTTTCTCCTCCCCGCCGCCGACCATACCGCCTCCGGATCTCACCGCAGCCGCGATCGAGGAGCTGCGATCCTTCCTTTCCGGCCTGCCGTTCAGTGGCGTACGGGGCGACGAAAGCGTCAGCCTGGCTGCGCTGGATTTCGCGGTGTGCGTCCAGATTCGTCCGGCGGACCCGTGGGTCGTCGACAGCGACACTGCAGATAACGAGGTCTGCCCGTCGCTGGACATCTTCCTGCCGCCGTTGCCTCCCGGTACGCCTACTTACGATACCGGCGCATACGTGCCCGTGCTCCAGAATCCCTCTCTACCGCTGGTATCGGGCGATGGCTTTGCCACGAGGAACAACAACCCGCATTTCGCGTTCAATCTCGACTTCAATGCCGGCGCCACGGCGGATAATCGGGGCTATATCGAGGAAGTCACTGCGGGTATACCGGTCACGGTGTTCGGTCAGGATTTCGACTTCCTTCGCATCACGGCGCGTGCGCAGCTCGTACCCGATTACCTGAACAAGCCGGCTTCGGAACAATCGGGCTTCTCCTATGAGATACGCTTTTTGGATCAGGTGGTCGAATCCATACCGCCGACTACTGTTTCCGTATCGGGCAGCCTGATTTCTTACTCGAAGGAGGTCGCGAAGGAGCAGGAGTTCTTCGTCGGCCCGGTGCCAATGATCGCTGGCGGCTCTGTCGGCGGCAGTTTTGGACTGGAGATCACCGTCGGTTACGCCAACGACAAACCCCCGGCGTTCGGTGGCGGTAACCCGGTGGTGTCGGTGGGAAGTTCCATTGGCCCGTTCGCAAAACTCGAGGCGGGCATGTTCGCCGGAGTCGGTACCAAGGTGTTCTCTGTGGGTGTCGAAGGCGTAGTGGTGCTGCTCGATGAACGGCTCGTGTATTTCATCGGCACGGAGATCGAAGTCATCGATGACGGCTTCGGCAGCAGCGATGATGTGGAATTCATAATCACTCAGCTGCAGAAACTGAGCAATATCTTCACCGGTCCGCAGGGCAAGCTGAACCTGTTTGCCAAGTATTCGGTGCCGGCGGTCAGGACCTGCAAGTTGGGCTTCGTCAACGTAAAGTGCATCAAGCTGGCCACGATCAAGGCGACCAGAAACATCTATAAAACGCCTGCATTGTTCCGCCGCGAGGATATTCTTTTCGACGATCCGTTCGCCCAGCTTGACGTGGTGATTGTCAGCGGTCAGCCACCGGCTTACTTCGTTCCTTGATATGCAGAAGCGCGCGTGGTGGCTGCAGGCTGCGGTGGCGCTGGGCGTGGGCGTACTGCTTGCAGTATGGTTCCGGGGTAGTGTGGATAAAGACGTCCCGGTTCGAACGGAGCCTGCCAAATCAACGGAACAGGCTACCCTTTCGATACAATGGCATCCCGGTGTTTCCCAGCGCTACCGGGTGTTGTCCGAGTCTTCGATGCAGATGCAGGGGACGGGCAGCGCCATGACCATGCGTGTGCATCTGCAGGGCCTGCTCGATACCCTGACTCTGGAATCCGATACCGACCAGGCCCTGGTCGGCATGCAGCTGTCATCGGTCCGGCTCGAGATCAACGGCACGACGGATGCCGAAACCAATCGCGCGCTCGAGGTGCCGTTCAGGGTGCGCTTTGCTGTCAATGGCATGCCACTGGCGTTCGAGTTTCCAGCAGAAGTCAGTCTACAGAATCGCAGTATCCTCGAGGGCCTGGTACGTACCTTCCAGGTCAGCCTCGACCGCGGCGACGGCTGGGTAACAAAGGAAAGCAACAGCTCGGGGACTTACGAGGCGGTCTACCGCCGCAGCGACCCTGGCCGCTTCGAGAAATCCAAGCGCAGGTTCACGGCCACGGCTGCCGGTATGGTCAACTGGTCGAACCTCAGCTCCACGGAGATTTTCAGCATCGAAGCCGGTCGTGATTGGATCGCGATGATGGAAGTGACGGAGGACATGAGTTCCGAGGGCGAGGGCGGCCCGGTGATGAAGGTCCGCAATCACGCCTCTCTGAACCTGCTGGCAGGCGGACGAGCGAATCTCACCGCGGAACCCTGGGATTTCGCGGAAGCCACCACCCCTGCCGTCGATGAGCGGGTAACGATGAAGTCGGTACCGGACATGACGGCGGAACAGGCGCGCCGACTGATCAGGACAACCATCCCGGAACTCGATGCCACAGAGCAGGGACGGCTGCCGCATATCCATCGCCTACGTGACCTGTTACGTGTCGATGCCTCCTTGCCCGAGCTCATACTGGATGTCCTGAAGACACAGGAAGTCAGCGATCGCACTCGCGCCGATCTTTATCTGGCGCTGGAGCTTGCAGGTACCGAAAGCGCGCAGTCGGCGCTGGCCAGCGTGATCAATGACAGCAGCTGGTCGCTCATGGATGGTATGCGCGCCATTGTAGCGATGGGCGGCGTCAAGGAACCCACTATTGAAGGCATCTCGGCGCTTTGGGCTGCGTCTCAGAACGATGCCGGCGGCGAACGGCAGAGGATGGCGAGTTCGGCCGCCTTCGCGCTCGGCAGCATCGGAAATACCATGCGCAATGCAGACGACCCCGCGTACAGCTCGCTGCGTTCAGATCTGCTCGGTCGTGCGTTTGGTTCGGACAATGCAGCGTCGCGAAGCGACTTCATCACCGCCCTGGGCAATACGCAGGACCCGACGCTGGCGAGCGATGTCGTCGTGCTGCTGGATGATACCGAACCTGCGGTGCGTCGTGCCGTGGCCCTGTCGCTGGGTTCGCTGGGTGCCGACCAGGTCGCAGACCAGCTGATGGCGCACATGAAAAGGGAAGAAAACGGCTATGTGCGTAGTGCGATCGCCGAGGCACTGCAATCGTGGACGGAACCGACTGATACCGCGATGGTGATGTTCAGGCAGGCTGTGCGCACAGAAGCCGATGAGGGCACGCGCTACAATATGGCGCTGTTGCTGGGCAAAAACCTGGCGAAATTCCCCGAGAACGAGCCCGTGCTCAGGGAGATCGTGCGCAGCGAGCCGTCGAAACGCATCCGACAGAAAGCGGCCGAGGCGCTTGCCGGAGATAGATGAATGCGGGACTGGAGAGTCAGCGCCCGCGCATACGCCGATTCCGGGATCGCGCTCCGGGCGACGTTGCTTTCCCGGGTTTCCGGCGACAGCACACCGATATCCATTCCTGTCGGCGCTTGTCGCGCTGCTTCGGGGAATTCGGCTAACCGGGACGGAACACGAGCCACTCGGATCATCGCTCTCCTTCTCAACATTCCGCGGATCATGGCCCCCAGACCAGCCACCCGGAAATCGATGTACTGTCTCCGGAAACCTCGCGTCCCGCTCGATAGCTCTGTGTTGCTCATGGTCTATACATAGACGTGGGATGCGCCCGGATCACGAAGAGGCACCCCCAAGAAAAAAACATCAGAGGAGAACCTTCGCTCATGAAATCGAAAGCCATTGGCCTGGCCATTGCTCTGGCGCTCGCAGCCACGAGTGCCTGGGCATCGACCGTTCGTGACGAACCCATCAAACCGATCGAACCCTATGTTTCGGACAGTCCCGAACTGGTGGAACTCGGCAAGAAGCTGTTCTTTGAACCGCGCCTGTCAATGTCCGGCATCATCTCCTGCAACACCTGCCACAACTTGGCCCGCGGCGGGACCGATAACCTGAGGACGTCGATCGGTCACAAGTGGGCCGCCGGTCCGGTGAACGCACCCACGGTGCTCAACTCCAGCCTGGCGCTGGCCCAGTTCTGGGACGGCCGTGCCGCCGACCTCCAGGAACAGGCGGGCGGTCCGATCGAGGCCGACATCGAGATGGGCATGCCGCACGGCCTGGCCCTCCAGGTGCTGCAGTCGATTCCGGATTATGTCGAGGAATTCGAAGCGGTCTTCGGCAGCGGTGAGATCACGGTGGACATGGTCACCGCGGCAATCGCCGAGTTCGAGGAGACCCTGGTCACGCCGAACTCGCGCTTCGATCAGTGGCTGAAGGGTGACGATGACGCGCTGACGGAAGACGAACTCGCCGGGTATCGGCTGTTCAAGGCCAGCGGCTGCACCGTGTGCCACAACGGGCCGGCGGCGGGCGGTACGTCCTTCCAGCGCATGGGCGTGATCGAACCCTACCAGAGCACATCTCCGGTCGAGGGCCGCGCGGCCGTGACCGGCAAGGATGCGGACCGCTTCAGCTTCAAGGTGCCGACCCTGCGCAACGTGGAATACACCTATCCGTACTTCCACGACGGCGAGGCGCGGACCCTCGAAGAGGCAACGGACATCATGGGCCGCCTGCAGTTGGGGCGCGTCTATGAGGAGCAGGAAATCGATCAGATCGTGGCGTTCCTGAAGACGCTCACCGGCGAGATGCCGGAGGTGACACTGCCGATACTGCCGCCATCCAGCAACGTGACTCCGGCGCCGGATCCCTACGCGGACGCGGAATGATCGGCTGATGCCAGATCAGGCCGCTCGAACGGCGGCTTGGGTTGAAGCCTGGTACCTTGGGGTACCAGGCTTTTTTTCGGTGCGCCAGGCGGGGCGCGAAGCTCATGACCTGGCGCTTTCAACCGCCGAGGGAAACCGAAGCGGGAAGTGATGAGGCCAAGGGTTTCCGGCGCCGATTCGGGATTCGATGCTGGCCATGACGAACTCCAATCGTGATTGAGAGGCGCACCCATATTGGCTACCTGTTGCGACAACGTCGTTACGTCCGAAAGGCGGTTCGATGACGTCAGCCGGTGCTGCCGGGCGGCGGACATGGCGCCCGGGCTGCGGGGGGCGGTCCAGCCGCGTGATCCGTTCCCGGAGGTCGCATGACTCCGGAAACACGAGGCAACGTGCAACCAGGAGCGGGCCCTAGTGGGCCATGCGGAAAGTTCGG
>NZ_JAWLHP010000005.1:22784-68277 GCF_041690275.1 Thioalkalivibrio sp. | reverse complement strand
CCAGGAACCCGACCACCCGAAAATGGTTGAAACGAAACCGGACCGCCCTCCCCGGCCTGGGCGCGATCGCCTCGTGACTCCCTGCACGGCAACGACCGCCCCAACTAGGGCAGACGAAAACCAATGGAAGCTGCACAATATCCGGCAGATGGGCGCTCGCAGCCACAAGGGGGCATTGGACCGCTTGCGGGGCGTATTGGAGCCTTGATTTCCGGACCAAGCATGGACCCTGATACGCAACAACGGAGGCCAGCGATTGGAGGAGCTCTCCCTTCTCGTCGATTTGCACCGGGACGGCAAACGCCAGGGGCCCGGCGGCGACGATGACACGCGCCTTGCCATCAGGCTGTCCGATCTGAATGCCGGAACAGGCCTAAGGATTGCCGATATCGGCTGCGGGACCGGCGCCTCCTCATTCGTGCTGGCGAGGGAACTCGACGCCTCGGTGACCGCTGTCGATTTCCTGCCGGACTTCCTCCACGACCTCGATATCGCCGCGGCACGGGAGAACCTCGACGAACGGATCCAGACGCTGGCCGCCACGATGCATGCACTTCCGTTCGAAGAACAATCCTTCGACGCGATCTGGTCGGAAGGCGCCATCTACAACATCGGCTTTGCGAACGGCATCAAGGCCTGGCGTCGCTTTCTGAAGCCGGATGGCATACTGGCCGTGTCCGAGCTGACATGGCTGACGCAAGAGAGGCCTGCCGAACTCGAGCAGCATTGGATCCAGGAATACCCCGAGGTGGATACGGCATCGGCCAAGATGGCGATCCTGGAGGCAAGTGGCTTCTCACCGATTGGATACTTCGCTCTTCAGCAACGATGCTGGCTGGACAACTACTATCGCCCCATGCAGGCCCGCTTCGCAGCGTTCCTGGCGCGCAACGGCAACTCGCAGGCTGCGGCAGCCATCGTGGCAGCAGAAGAACGCGAGATCGCACTCTATGAACGAAACTCGACGTTCGTCAGCTATGGCTATTATGTGGCGAGGAGGACCGCCGACTGAGCCGTAAACAACGGATCGACGGCAGACCCGATGATCCGGGTATAGGTGTGAGCATTTCCGGCGTCCAAGGGCCAAGCCCACCAATCCGTGTCCTGATCACAGGCCCGAGACGTCGGCCACCTGGCGGATGAGCGTGCCCACCAGATAGGCCGGCACCGCGGCTCCGCCGCCCACGGCGAGCGTCTCCGCCCCGGACCGCAGCATCCCCTCTCCCAGCACCCTTCCCTTCAGCAGACCGATGGCCAGGAAGGCGGCGGCCGTCGCGGCAATGCTCGCCATGAAGGCCACGCGGGTGGAGATCCCGGGTATCAGGAACGGTGCCAGCGGTTAGCGGGCGGTGTAGCCGCCATCGATTACCAGTTCACTGCCGGTAACGAACTTCGCCTCATCAGAGGCAAGGTAGACAATGCCGGCAGCAATGTCGTCCGGCTCGCCGACGTGGCCGATCGGGTGCTTCTCGTCGAGTTCACGGCGGAACGCCTCGACGCCTTGGGGTGACTCGCGCCCCAGGGCCTCGACCAGCGGTGTCCAGATATACCCCGGGTGCACCGAGTTCACGCGGATACCCTCCTTGGCATAGAGCAGGGCATCGGTCTTCGTCATCAGCCGCACCGCGCCCTTGGAGGCGTGATAGGGAGGCAGATCGGGCGCGCCAACGATACCGTAGATCGAGGACAGATTGACGATGCTCCCGCCGCCGGCGTTGCGCAAGTGCTTGATCCCGTGCTTGGTGCACAGAAAGACACCGCGCACGTTGACGGCGATGACCTGCTCCCATTCCTCCACCGTGACCTCGTCCGTGCCCTTGTTGACCCCGGAGATACCGGCATTGTTGATCACGACGTTGAGCCTGCCGAATTCATCGGCGACCTCGTCGAAGACCCGTTGTACCTCCTGCTCCTCGGCAACATCGAGATGCCAATAGCGGGCCTTGCCACCGGCGGTTGTGATGCGGTCCACAACCGCCGCGCCCTCTTCGTCCTGCAGGTCGGTCACCGCAACCGCAGCCCCTTCGCGGGCCAGCATCTCGCAAGTGGCGGCGCCGATACCCATTGCGCCTCCCGTTACGATCGCCACCTTGTCTTTCAAACGCGCCATATTCCGCACCTCTCCATTGACTGGTGATTTGTAGCCGTCAGGCTCGACCGGTCAGAATGGCGAGCACCGCGAGCTCATGACCCGCCGATGGCAGCCGGTGAGCACCGGGCCTGCAATGCCCCGTCCTCGAAGCCTTGAGCCGCTGCCGGTGCCGCTGCTGCCATAGTCCTGTCCCTGTCGTCATTGCCCTGATGACCTGACCCTGGAGTATAGAAGGCATGAAGAACCGTTTTGCCGGATCCACCCGTTCCTCGGATGCCTCCATGGGGCCCATTTGGCGGACGCCCTCTCAGGAGCCGATAATCCGCTGAAGCCATGCCTACCCGATCTCCCTTGCCTAACTGGCCGACCCTGAACCTCGAACGCAAGCTCGAGGGAAGGGTCTGTGGGGTGGACGAAGCGGGCTGCGCGCCGCTCGCCGGCCCGGTGGTGGCCGCGGCGGTGGTGCTGCCGCGAGGCGCGAAGCCCCGCCTGCTGCGAGGGTTGACCGACTCCAAGCTCCTTTCGGCCGGCGAGCGGGCCCGGTTCTTTGACATCATCCAACGTATAGCGGACGTCGGCGTCGGTCTGGCGAGCGTCGAAGAGATCGATCGGCATAACATCTTCCACGCGGACATGCTCGCGATGCGACGGGCGGTCGAATCGCTGGAAACCGCCCCCGACATCGCATTGGTGGACGGGCGCGGGGCGCCGTCGGTGGCCTGCGCGGCCATTCCGATCGTCAAGGGGGACCGGCGTTCGCTGTCCATCGCAGCCGCATCCGTGATCGCGAAGGTCGTCCGGGATCGTCTGATGCACGAGCTGGCCGGGCGCTATCCGGGCTATGGCTGGCAGAGCAACGTTGGCTACGGGACGGACGCCCATTACCTGGGGTTGCTGCGCAAAGGGCCCACCGAGCATCACCGACGCAGCTTTGCCCCGCTGACAACCCTCTTCGCGCCGGACGCCCCATCCCTTGCCCGGTTTCGTTTCGAGCCCCTCGCCGGGACGCCCGACCTGCGTGGACTTGAACTCCTGGAGCTGCGCCAGGACCTCCACGCCGTTTTCGACGCGAATGGCTACCATGTCGGCCAGGTCAAGAACCTGCGCAGTCGCTGGACATTCCAGGCGGTCGGATACCGCGATGACCGCGAGCCGGTCCACGGCGCCGGACCGTGCGCCGGCTGCCACGGCGAGCGCATGGAAGCGCCCGACCCACGCCTGTTGCAGCGCCTGATCGGGGCACTGTTCGCCTGAGGGGTCGGTCGCGGCGGGACCATCAGGCCCCGGCCGACGGGTCGGCATCGCCATCAAGTGGTCACAGCAACAGTCAGCGCCACGCGGCCAGCCGCGCCGGAAGGACGTTTGCCTTGCCGCCGCCCCGTCCGGAGCCCTGAAAATCCGCCTCGGTTTCCTATACTCCAGACAGGTGCCCGCTTCAGGACGATGCTTATCCGCGCCCTGTTTCCGTGTTGCATGTCCGCTGCCTGCAACGGCCCGATGGCGGTCCGGAATTCGTGAGGCAGTGCCCGGAACACCGCGCGGCGCCTCGCCTCTCACGCCATCGCGTGCACGACCAGGGCGATTCGGCGGCGGCCAACCCACTGGAGGACACGAGATGTCGAAACTCGAGGAGTACGAGAAGAAACGTGACCTCCGCAAGACGCCGGAACCGCGAGGCGCATCCGGCAGGTTCGACTGGGCCGACAAGCGACCGATCTTCGTGATCCAGGAGCACGATGCGTCCAGCCACCACTATGACTTCCGGCTCGAAGTGGAAGGGGTCCTCAAGTCCTGGTCGGTCCCGAAGGGACCCGCAACCGATCCGGACCAGAAACGTCTCGCCGTACCGACCGAAGACCACCCTCTGGATTACGCCGACTTCGAGGGCATCATCCCCGAGGGCGAATACGGGGCCGGCACGGTGATCGTCTGGGATCGCGGAAGCTATGAGAACCTGAAGGCGGGGAATGCGCAGGAGAACGGCAAGCCCGCCTCTGTCGCCGAGCAGATCGCGGATGGTCACGTGACCGTCCGGCTCGAGGGCCGGAAGATCTCGGGAGGCTATGCGCTGATCCGCACCGGCAGCGGCGACGACCTGCGCTGGCTGCTCGTGAAGATGGACGACAAGGAAGCCGACGCGCGGCGCAATCCCACGTCCACCGAGCCGGAGTCGGTCAAGACGGGGCGGACGCTCGCGGAAGTTCGCAAGGAGGCGCAGGAAAGGGACGACGATGACTGACCTCCTCGGGAACCTGTCGCAGGGGGACCGCGGAAGGGCCGCGGCGAAGTCGATGCCGGACTGGATGGATCCCATGCTCGCGAAGCTGACTCACGACCACTTCAGTGACGAGGACTGGATATACGAACGCAAGCTCGATGGCGAACGCGTCATCGCCTATGTGCATGACAACGGCAGGGTCAGCCTCCTGACGCGCAACCGAAAGAAAGCCAACGACAGCTACCCGGAAGTGCAGGAGGCGCTCGAGAAGCATGCGGCGGCTGGCTGCATCCTCGACGGCGAGATCGTCGCCTTCGGCAGCGACAACATCAGCGACTTCCAGCGCCTGCAGCCGCGCATGCATGCCTCGAGCCGCGAGGAGTCCCGCGCCAGCAACGTCAAGGTCCACTACCACGTGTTCGACTGCCTCTATGCCGGCGGCCACGACATCACCGGGTGCAGCCTTCAGGGACGCAAGAAGGTGCTCAAGGCGGCGGTGGACTGGAACGATCCGATCCGCTGGACGCCATACCGCAAGGCAAAGGGCATGGAGTATTACGAGGAATCCTGCGCCAAGGGGTGGGAAGGCCTGATCGCGAAGGACGCCACAGCCAGGTACGTGCACGGGCGCTCGGGCAAGTGGCTCAAGTTCAAGTGCGTCGCCCAGCAGGAGTTCGTGATTGGCGGCTACACGGAGCCGAAGGGCAGTCGCGTCGGCCTCGGCGCATTACTGCTGGGCTTCTACCGTGACGGAAACCTGGTCTACGCGGGTAAGGTCGGCACGGGCTTCGACGATGAGACCCTCGAAGACCTTCACTCCCGGCTGACGAAGCTCGAGCGAAAGACCTCGCCCTACGACGAGGGTGATCCGGAGAGGAAGGGGGTGCATTTCGTCACGCCGAAGCTCGTTTGCGAGGTGGCGTTCACCGAGTGGACGTCCGGCGAGGGACTTCGCCACCCCCGCTACCAGGGACTCAGGCGCGACAAGAAGGCCCGCGACGTCCGCAAGGAGCCCGAGGGCCAGGCGACGGGGCTTTAGGGGAGACGCGACGTGCGGATCGGCGGGCATGACATCGACATCTCGAGCCGGGACAAGGTCTTCTTCCCCGCCACGGGTCTGACCAAGGGCGACCTCGTCGACTATTACGCGACGGTCGCGGAAACGATGGTCCCCCACATGAAGCGCTACGGCGTAAGCATGGAACGTTACCCGGACGGTATCGATGGCAAGAGCTTCTTCCACAAGGACACGCCGGATTATTTCCCGGACTGGATCGAGACCGTGAACGTGCCCAAGCGCGAGGGCGGGAGCTTCAACGCCCCGATCGTGGACAGCAAGGCGGCGCTGGTCTACCTCGCCGACCAGGCCGTCCTGACCCCGCACCTCTACCTGTCCCGGGCGGTCGATCTCGAGCATCCCGACAAGATGATCTACGACCTCGACCCGCCCGAAGGCATCCAGGACTTCGACGCCGTGCGCCAGGCGGCCCTCGACATCCGCGGTGCCCTCAGGGAGGTCGACCTCGATGCCTGGGTCCAGACGACGGGCTCCAAGGGCTTCCATGTGGTGGTGCCGCTGGACCGCAGCGCGGAATTCGACGAGGTGCGCAAGTTCGCGCACGACGTCGCTCTGCTACTCGTGCGCCGCAACGAGCCGGCCTACACGCTGGAGGCCCGCAAGGCCAAGCGCAGGGGCCGGATCTTCCTGGACACGCTGCGAAACGCCTATGGGTCCAGCGCGGTCTCGCCCTACGGCGTGCGGGCCCGTGAGGGTGCGCCGGTGGCCACGCCGGTCACCTGGGACGAGGTTGCGCAGGGGGTCTCGCCGAGGGACTGGACGATCCAGAGCGTGCCCCGCCGGCTGGCACAGAAAGACGACCCCTGGGCCGACCTGCGGCGCCACGCAAGTTCCGTCACCCGTCGTCGCAAGCAACTCGACAAACTCCTCGAACGGGAGAAACCCGCCGAGGAAGAGGACTGAGTGGCGAGGTTGCCGGGGCGCCCGTCAGCCGACGGGCACCAGTCCCCCATCCAAGCCAGCATCCTGCAAACGACGGTGAAGCCGGATCACCCGGACACGGTGGGCGGCGACAGGCTGGAACGAACCCGATCGTTCAGCTCACCGGCCAGTACATGCAGACGGCGGCGCTGCATCTTCAGACGGTACTCGAGTTCCTTGAACGACGTCCGCAGTTCGGTCTTCAGCCAGCGGTCGTTCATTGCCTCACGGCCTGCCCGGACCTTTTGCGCCTGTACCTCCTGCCACTGGTTCACGGTCTCGCAAAAACGCTGATACTCCCGCTCCAGCGCACCGCGCCAGGTCTCGTGCAATCCGGGGGTCTCCGCGAGACGCTGGAGCCGGCGCAGTTCCACCGCGAGCCGCGCCCTCTGGATCCTGAACGCCGGGGTCCTGCGCCGATCGTAGGCCAGTCCGCACCAGGCACAGAGGTTGATCAGCCACTTCGAGGGGTCGTAATGCCACCACGCCACGCCATTGCGGTAGTCGGCCTGGAAGGCGTGGTGATAGTTGTGATACCCCTCGCCCCAGGTCAGCAACGCGACGGCCGGGTTGTCCACGGCCGTGTTCTCGTCGCTGTACGGGCGGCGGCCCCACAGGTGCGCCAGGGAATTGATGAAGAAGGTGAAGTGGTGGCTCAACGCAAGCCGCAGGGCACCGGCAAGCAGCAGCACGCCCACGACATCTCCCACCATCAGCCCCAGCGCCAGGGGCAGACCCAGATTCATCACCCACACCAGCGTCCAGTAATGCCGGTGCTGCCACATCACGATGGGATCCTTCTCCAGATCCTTCACGCGCGAGTAGTCGGCCTCGGTGGTAGGCCATTCGCGGAGCATCCAGCCGATGTGCGCGTGCCAGAACCCGCTCTTGATCGAATGCGGGTCCCGGGTCACATCATCCACGTAGCGATGATGGACGCGATGCCGCGCCACCCAGTTCAGGATGCTGTTCTGCAGCGCCATGCCACCGAAGATCGCCAACAGCCAGCGCAGCGGCGCCCGGGCCTTGAACGAATGGTGGGCCCAAAGCCGGTGATACCCGACCGTGATGCTCATCCCGGTGAGGACCACGAACAGGGCGAAGAAGGACCAGGCCCAGCCGCTGTAGCCATGCATCAGGCCCCACAGCGGCACGAGGATGAACGCGGCGAAATTGGCCAGCGCGAAGAAGATCACGTTGGACCAGACGATTGGGGGCTTGCTGGAAGGCATTTGGAATCCCTGTTGCATAGATGTGTTGACGGGCCGCTTCGCGACTCTCGGCACTGTGTCATTCCACCATATTTTCCTCGCCCGCGTGCAGACGGCGGTCGCGGGGCCACTCATGCGGGCCAAGGGCCCCGGGCCGGGCCCGGATGGTCAACTGGATCGTGACGACCTCCCCGCATTGCAATCCTCGATCGCCACGTGGAAAGCTGGGTGGAACGTGAAGATCGCTCTGCGGCTTCGCCAGGTCGCCGCCCACGTCACCGGCCATCACGGAATCGCCCGCATGAAACTCACCTTCCTCGGCACCCGCGGCTACATCGATGCCGCTACCGATCGGCACCGCCGCCACACTGCCACGCTGGTGGAATACCGCGGCAGACGGGTGATGATCGACTGTGGTGCGGACTGGCGGGACCGGTTCCAGGAGCACCATCCCCAGGCGATCGTCCTGACCCATGCCCATCCGGATCATGCCTGGGGGCTGAAGAGCGGCACGGCCCGCCCGGTTTACGCCTCCGCGCAGACCTGGGAGGCCATTGCGGATTACCCCCTCGAGGACAGGCACCTCGTCGAGCCGGGAAGGCCCGAGGAAATCCGGGGTATCACCTTCACCCTGTTTCCGGTGGAGCACTCCACGCGTTGTCCGGCCGGCGGTTACCGGATCGAGGCCGGGCGTGTAACGATTTTCTACGTGCCCGACGTGGTCTACATCCACGATCGGCAATCGGCTCTTTCCGGCTGCAAGCTCTATGTCGGCGACGGAGCCACGGTCGAACGATCCCTTGTCCGCAAGCCCGGAGACCGTCTCATCGGCCACACGCCGGTACGCACCCAGCTCACCTGGTGCCAGAAGGAAGGCGTTCCACGCGCCATTTTCACCCATCTTGGTTCCGAAATCGTCAAGGGCGGGGACGAGACCGCGATGGCCAGGATCGGGCCCCTGGCCGAGGAACGGGGCGTCGATGTGCGGCTCGCCTTTGACGGCATGGTGCAAGTGCTTCGCTGAAGACCCTTGCAGTACGAACCCAATTTCCGCATTTTGGTTCCACACCAAACACCAAGTCGGTACGAGGGGATCATGACCACGCGGACGCGCTTCACCGTTGGCGAACTGGTGCACCACACCCGGTTCGATTACCGCGGTGTGATCATCGACGTGGATCCGGTGTACGCGGGATCCGACGAATGGTACGAAAACGTGGCCAGGAGCCGCCCGCCCAAGGACCAGCCCTGGTATCACGTGCTGGTGGACGGGCACACGCACAGCACCTACGTGGCCGAGCGCCACCTGGAACCCGACATGCGGGGCGAGCAGATCGAGCACCCCGCCCTCGGCCAGTTCTTCGACCGGTTCCTGAATGGCCGCTACGTGCGCCGGAACGATCCCGGCGCGCACTGAGCCTCTCATTCGTGAACTGACCGCACCGGGAGCACCATGGCACCGCACAATCGCCGCAGCCGCATCGTGACCGAAGGCCCTCGCCGCAGCCCCAATCGCGCGATGCTGCGCGCGGTCGGTTTCGGCGACGATGACTTCGACAGGCCCATCGTGGGCATCGCCAATGCCCACAGCACCATCACGCCCTGCAATATCGGCATCGGCGCCCTCGCCGACCGTGCCGAGCAGGCCGTGCGCGAGGCCGGCGGGATGCCGCAGGTCTTCGGCACCATCACCATCTCCGACGGTATCTCCATGGGCACCCCCGGGATGAAGTATTCGCTGGTCTCGCGCGAGGTGATCGCTGACGCGATCGAGACCGTGGTGAATGGTCAGAGCATGGACGGCATCCTGGCCACCGGTGGCTGCGACAAGAACATGCCCGGGGCGATGATCGCGCTCGCCCGCATGAATGTCCCCGGCATCTTCGTCTACGGCGGCACCATCAAGCCGGGCCACTACAAGGGACAGGAGCTGACGATCGTCAGCGCCTTCGAGGCGGTCGGGCAACACGCTGCCGGCAAGCTCTCCGACGAGGATCTGCAGGGCGTCGAGCGCAACGCCTGCCCGGGCGCAGGATCCTGTGGCGGCATGTTCACCGCCAACACCATGTCCAGCGCCTTTGAGGCGATGGGCATGAGCCTGCCCGGCTCCTCCACCCAGGCGGCGGAGGATCCCGAGAAGAGCGACTCGGCGGCGCGCTCGGCCGAGGTCCTGCTGGAGGCGATCCACGCCAACCGGCGCCCACGCGACATCATGACCCGCCAGGCATTCGAGAATGCCCTCGCCGTGGTGATGGCGGTTGGCGGCTCCACCAACGCGGTGCTCCACCTGCTGGCCATCGCCCACTCCGCCGGAGTCCCACTGGATATCGACGACGTCGAGCGGATCCGACGCAAGGTCCCCGTGCTTTGCGACCTGAAGCCGTCCGGCCAATACGTGACCACCCGCTTCCATGCGGTGGGCGGCACCCCTCAGGTGATGAAGATCCTCCTCAATGCGGGGCTGCTGCACGGCGACTGCCTGACCATCAGCGGCCAGACCCTGGCCGAGACCCTCGCCGGCGTACCGGATGCACCGCCCCCGAACCAGACCATCATCCGCCCGATCAGCGAGCCGCTCTACGCCGAGGGGCACCTGGCCGTGCTCAAGGGCAATCTTGCCTCGGAGGGTGCGGTCGCCAAGATCACCGGCCTCAAGCGCACCGCGATATCCGGCCCGGCGCGCTGCTTCGACTCCGAAGAGGCCTGCCTGGACGCCATCCTTGCAGGCGAGATCCGGGCCGGCGACATCGTGGTCATCCGCTACGAGGGCCCGCGCGGCGGCCCGGGCATGCGCGAGATGCTGGCCCCCACGGCCGCCATCATCGGAGCCGGCCTTGGCGATTCCGTCGGCCTGATCACCGACGGGCGTTTCTCCGGGGGCACCTACGGCATGGTCGTCGGGCATGTGGCACCCGAGGCGGCCCGTGGTGGTGCGATTGCCCTGGTCCGGGATGGCGACACGGTCGAGATCGACGCCAGCGAGAATCGGCTCTGGCTGCACGTCGACGACAACGAACTGGAACGCCGCCGCTCTGCCTGGGAGCCTCCGGCGCCGCGCTTCGACCGCGGGATCCTGGGCAAGTATGCCCGCACCGTGGGTTCGGCCAGCCGCGGCGCGGTCACCGACGACTTTTCCTGACCGCCTGCGCGAGCCTGGGATAATGGCCTGGTTGTGGCGCAAGGAAGGTCAGGCTCTTCCGCCGACGCACCACGTCACCGTGCGTTGGCAGGCGCCGTAGATCAGCATGAACAGCAGCACCGACGGCACTGCCCAGGCCACGGCGATGGCACCGAAGAGGTTCGGCGCCTGCATCAGCGTGGTCATCAGCGAATCCTGGTAGTAGAAGAACCACTGCTCGCCCGCCGGGAACGCCCACTCGTGCAGCAGATAGAACAGGCGCTTCGGACCGAGGAGGAACACCAGCAGGGTGGTCCCGGCCGCCACCAGCAACAGGGTCGGCGCCACCACGCGCAGAGAGGCCAGCGGCACCCCTCCGGCGCAGCGCGACCACAGGATCAGGGGCAGCAGGAGCATCAGCCCCCAGCTGAGCCAGTCGAAGCCCGTGAACAGCCGCGCCACGGACTTCAGATGGATGATCTCGGCCTCGTGCAACATCGCGACGCTGCGCCCGTCCGGCAAGCTGTACTCAATCGCATCCAGGCCCTGGCCGCCGTCGTGGATCGCCATTCGGATCTCGCGGAACAGCGCCCGGTGCTGAGCCGCATCCGTTTGCTCGAAGCCTTCCCGGAAGCGGTTCTGCGATCCGTAGTATTCGATGGTCTGTTCGATGTCGAGGAGGTGATAAAAGACCGGGTACCCGTAATCGAGATGCCGCAGCGCCAGGCCGGAGAGCCACAGGCTGGTGACCAGCACGGCCAGCACCAGGGCACTGGCGGTGAACACGCGCAGCGCCGGCCCCCAATGCCACGTGTCGCGCTTCACAGGCGCCAGAACATCTGCAGCCAGAACCTGTCGCCCTCCGCCCTGTTGCGGGCACCGGTTTCACGCTGCCACTTGCCGACGATGCCCCAGCCATCGCCCCGGTAGGCCACCTGCGGACCAATGGCGAAGACCCGCAGCCGCCGACCGTCCTCCGCGACCTGTTCGCCCCGGAGTTTGTCGTCGGTCAATTGATACTGGACGTAGCCGTTGACGCCCGCCAGCCAACGCGAACCGAAGCGCCGGTTCAGCGAATAATCCGCTCCCGACTCGACCCCGGAACGGTACCGCGTGTCCGGATTTCTGGCATTCACGGTGAGATTAACGCGCAGATTGGCGTCAAAGTGCTCTGCGAACGGGCGCGTCAGGGAATAGTAGAATGTCCCGGCAAAATGGTTGCGGCCGGGGTTGAATGCCCGAGTGGTGGAATAAGCGCCCGTCGGCAGGGTCAGATCGAGCCCCGCAATCACGTGCGAGTGGGGACGTTTCCAGCCCAGCATGATGCCCGTCGTGGTATCACCAAGCCCCCGCCGACCGTCGCCGAACGGCCCAACCTCCAGATCGCCATCGATGAACGGCTGTGCCAGCAGCCATGCCGGCCTGCCGCCAAGGATCTGCGTATCGAGGACCCCGAGATAGCGCAGCGTGTGCGCCCGCACGTCCAGCTGAAAATCCGGGACGGCATCACGGCCGTCGCCATCCACTGCGCGATCCGCCGTGTAGTAGAGGTTGTACAGATAGAGATGGTGTCCCGGCGGCGGCAGCACACCGGTTGCGACGGTGTTGAGTCCATACGGATAGACGCTGCCACCGCCTTCTGTCGCACCGGCCGAGGTAAAGGGCGCCAGTCCGATCACGAGCCCGAGCAGAAACCGACGGCGCGCCCGTCCCAGGACCCGGAGCAGAACCGTCAGGCCGGCAGCGGCAATCACGAGGTCCCGCCAAATGGACAGCAACCAGCCGATCCAACCGCAATCGCCAGCCACACCACCGGAATGACCAGCAGAAGCGCTACCGGTACGACAGCCACGGCAGGCACGATTGATCCGCCGGGCCTGTCGGCCGCACCCGCGCCTCGGGGCGGCAGGCTCCCGAGGCGCAGCAATGCCTGCAAGCCAGACAGCGTGACAACCAGTGGCGCCGCGAACTGGACCGGCGCGGAGTGCTGCGGGTGGAAGGCAATGGCTGTCGACGCCCAGGCCAACGCGAGCATCACGCCGATCACCCGGCCGGACGGTGGCGTGGGCCGCACCACGGCGACCCACTAAACCAGAACCGAGGTTCGCCGCCCCAGGCCAACGAAGCCAGAGCGCCGCCGAGCCAACGCGCACCGCCTCCGAGGCCCCCGAGCACCCTCCTGCGCATGCAACCCAATCCGCCTTTTCGAGTCATCACCGCATCCTGCCATACCCGGGTACCGCATCACATCTTACGCGGGCCAGGCTCGCCACCAAACACCATCACCGCGAGCCACAACAGCAGCATCATCACAGGAATCATCAAACCTGCCAACAGCGCCTTCCGATCCCGAAGCCCCTGTCGCCGGCTCCTTATCAACATTGACACGGTCAACAGGATCAACAGCGCACCCAAAACAATCAGGGGAAGCTTTGTGCTCATCAGTCAATCACCGCTGACCTGCGCTCTATCAGGGGAGACCCAAATGGCCACGACAAATGGTCTCGATATCGCGCCGCCAAAACACCTCATCGAGTTATTGTCAAATCTGTAGACTCGGTCATGGCGTAGCCTTCCTTTTGTTGGCTGTGATCTTGCGAGACCAGCCAGCAGGATACGCCACCCTTCCTACCCCCCCGTACACCAGATCTGAGGTTAACTCCGGAAGAGCACACCCGGGATTAGGTAATCGCGACGCTCTTTACCAGCGCATACACATCGGTCCCGGGCTGCAGCGCCAGGTGTGCGAGGGAGCGTCTGGTGATACGCGACAGCAGGGTCGAATCCCCGACAGCGAGGCGGACGAGCACGTGCCCGGGATGGGGGTCGTCCGATACGTCCAGGACTCGCGCGGGAACGCAGTTGAGGACGCTCGAATCCCGGGGCCGTGTCAGGTGGATCGCGACATCGCGCGCCATGATGCGCACGCGCACTCGTACGGAACGCTGAAGATGCTCCCGCGAGACCACGAGCTTGCCCCCGTCGAATTCGAGTTCGGTCAGGTGATGCCGGTCGTCGTGACCGGTCACGCGTGCCTCGATCACGGCCGCCGCTCCCTCCGCGTGCGCGAGCGGCAGGTCTCTGCGGGTGATCAACTCGCGCAACGCGCCCTCGGCACGGACGGCCCCGTCTTCCATGAACAGCATGTGGTCCGCCAACCGGGACACCTCGTCGATCGCGTGGCTCACATAGAGGACGGGAACGGAGAGTTCGTCATGCAGGCGTTCGAGATACGGCAGGATCTCGGCCTTGCTGATCGCGTCCAGCGCAGCAAGCGGCTCGTCCATCAACAGCACGCGCGGACTGGTGAGCAGGGCCCGGCCCATGGCCACGCGCTGGCGTTGTCCGCCCGAGATCTCGGTGACCCGGCGTTGCAACAGCGTTTCCAGGCCCAGCAGTCTCGTGACTTCCTCGGGCTGTACAACCCGTTCCGCCGCTGGGATCCGCCGGTAGCCGTAGCGCAGGTTGCCCTCTACGGACAGGTGCGGAAACAGCTGTCCCTCCTGAAACACGTATCCCAGGGGGCGCTGGTGCGCCGGGGTGAACCGGTCTGCGTCCTGCCAGGTCTCCCCGTTGACCACCAGGCGGCCGCGGACCGAGCGTTCGAGCCCTGCCACACATCGCAACAGCGTGGTCTTGCCGCAGCCGGAGCGTCCGAACAGGGCCGTCACACCGCGCCCAGGGACCTCGGTGTCAATCGTCAGGCGGAAGCCGGGCCGCTCCAGGTCAAGCCGCAGTTCGATCGTCAAAGTGGGGCCTTCCTCACGGCATCACCATCTTGATACGCCCATTGATCGCATAGAGGACGAACAGCATCAGGAACGAGAGCGCGAGCAGCAATCCCGAGAGCACATGGGCGGATGCATAGTCGACCGCTTCAACATGGTCGTAGATCGCGATGGACACGACCTGGGTTTCCCCAGGAATATTCCCCCCGATCATCAGCACGACCCCGAACTCTCCGACCGTGTGGGCGAAACCCAGCGTGATCGCGGTGAGCAAGCCACGCCGCGACAGCGGGATCACCACCGTGAAGAAGCGGTCCCAGGGTCCGGCCCGCAGGCAGGCGGCAGCCTCCAGGGCTCCGGTGCCGATGCCCGCGAATGCGTTCTGCAACGGTTGCACCACGAACGGCAGCGAGTAGACCACCGAACCGATCACCAGGCCCGTGAACGTGAATGCCAGCGAAGGGCCTCCCAGCGCCTGGATCGGCCCCTGCGAGCCCAGCAGGATCAGGATGTAGAAACCGATGACCGTCGGCGGCAGCACCAGGGGAAGGGCCACGACCGACTCCACCGCCAGCTTGAAGCGCGACCGCGTGCGCGCCAGCCAGAGGGCGAGCGGCGTTCCCAGGATCAGCAGAACCACCGTCGTCACCGCGGCCAGTTTCAGCGTGAGCCACAGGGCGGCCATGTCCTGCGGACTGATCCACTGGTGCAGCATGCCCGCGGATGCCTATCGAACGAGATCCTGGGTGACCCTCACAGACGATAGCCGTCCGCTTCGATCACCGCGTGCGCCGCGTCACTGGTTCGGACCCAATCCAGAAACGCACGCGCGGCCTCCGGATTTCGCGCAGCGGCGAGGAGCACCACCTCCTGCACGATCGGCGGATAGCTGTCGGCTTCCGGAATCCAACGCGACCCGGCGGCATCCTTCTGACGTTCGTGTGTGATGACCTGGGACAGAGCCACCAACCCGACCTCTGCGTTCCCCGTGGTGACGAAACTGAAGGCCTGACCGATGCTCTGCCCGGTCACGAGCCGGCCCGGCCCGGGATCAATGCCGAGTGCTTTCATCACTGCCTCGGCCGCGGCACCATAGGGGGCCACCCGCGGATTGGCGATCGCGAGGTGACCATAGTCCCCGCTCTTCAGAAACGCTGCGCCGTCTTCCGGGACCACTGCGGGATCCGGACTCCACAGCGCCAATACCCCTTCGGCATAGACGAAGCGGCTGTCGGCCACCGCATGGCCGCTCGCGACCAGATCCCCGGTCCGCTGATCATCGGCAGAGAAGAAGATGTCGAAGGGGGCCCCCTGACTGATCTGGGCGAAGTGCTTTCCCGATGAGCCGCTGCTGATCGCGAAAGGGACCCCGTTCTCCGGGGCGTAGGCCTCCGCAAGACGTTCCAGCGTCGCGGTGAAGTTGGCGGCAACGGCAATCCGCAATTCGGTGGCAGCCGCCGGCGCGGTCGCCAGCAGAAGCATGCAGGCAAGAATCAGACGTCTCATCTCCGGGTTGCTCCGTCAGGGAAGGTGGGTGTCTTCGAGACGATTCAGTCAGAGACGGCGAGGATCACGTGCGGGGCCTTGACCAGCGCGCAGGCGCGCCCACCCTCCTCAAGCCACCCCTCGTTCACCGCGTCCATGGTCACGATGGACGTGAGTGTCCGCCCGGCGGAGAGGTCAAGCTTAACCTCGGCGTTCACTGCCCCCGGCTGGATCCGGCTCACGGTTCCACAGAGCCGGTTGCGGGCGCTGTAGCGCATCCCGTCGACCGCCTCCGCCTCGCACAGGATCACGAAGGAGGCCTTGATCAGCACCTGCACCTCGCGCCCCATCCGCAGCAGGTCCAGGGAATGCGCCGCCTCGTGCGTGATCACGGCAGAGATCTCGATGCCGTCACCGATATCGACGGTGATCACGTCGTTGACGGCCCCCTCGGTGAAGCGGACAACCCTGCCCTGAAACTGGTTGCGTGCCGACGTACGCATGGTCAATCTCCGCATGAAGTTCCAGCCGTCGGGGGCATCCTTCCGGCCCAGGCGTTCCAGGTTCTGACGCATCAGGTCCATGAAGCGCTGGTACTCATGTTCCGCAGCCCGGTACTGGCGAATCACCCGTTTTCCGTACTCGGTCAGCCGCGTGCCGCCGCCGTGCCGGCCGCCGACCTGCCGGATCAGCAGGGGCTCGTCCGCAAGGTTGTTCATTGCGTCGATCGAGTCCCAGGCGGCCTTGTAGCTCATGCCCATCGCGCGGGCGGCCGCCGAGATCGAGCCCGTGGCCTCGACCTGCTCCAGCAGCTCGATGCGTCCCAGCCCCAGGAAGCCCTTGCCCTCCACATTCAGCCAAAACCGGCCATCGACGTGTGTCTTCACGATGTGTCCCTCTGAGCTGAGTCGTTATATAGCGCGGAATATAACGGTAAGCAAGCGACCGCCTTGGTTTCCGGTTTCCGTGGAAAGGGAACACGTGGAAAGGGGACAGATTTATGAGTCTGTTCCCGGAACCCTCTTATGACGCTCCCGGGGAAGGCTGCAAGGAGATGCGTGTGCTGTCCCCGGAAATACCTGCCCTTCAATGCGCCCGAGCGGGAAGACGGACCCGCAGGGTGGCGACGAAGGCGGCAAGGAAGAGCAGCAGGCAGAACAGGATCGCATTCGCCAGTCCCAGCCAGAGTTGCAGCAGGCCGATTCCCATCAGGCCGAAGATCGCCGCGCCCTTGGTGGCCAGTCCCCAGAAGCCGAACCAGCGTCCGGCCTCGCTCCCCGGCACCATCAACGCCACCAGCACGCGTCCAGCCGATTGCGCCGAACCCAGGCACAGCCCCGCCATGGCCCCAACCCCCAGAAAGACCTGCTGGGGTTGAATCGGCCGCTGCAGCAATCCGGTCAGCTGCTCCGACAGCCAGGGCGTCAGAAACAGGCCGAGCACCGCGAGCGCCCAGCACACGAGCGTAAACCGGAAGATGCGCAACGGCCCCGCGCGGTCCTGCAGCCACCCGAAGGCCAGCGCACCGATCGCGGCAGTCACTTGCGTCACGATGAACATCGCGACACGGGTCGACTCGTCCCAGCGAATGACCTGCGAACCGTAGATGAAGGTGAACGAGATCACGATGTAGATCCCGGCCATCATGAAGAACACGGAGATGAACAGGTCCCGCAGGTCGGGACGCTGCCGAAGCGTGGCCAGGCTTCGGCCAACGCGGCGTAACCCCATGGTCAGCTGGAGACGGCCCTGAACCGCGCGTCGGGGCCCGCGTTCCCGGAGCAGGCTAAAGGTGGGAAGCGCGGCCACCAGAAAAAACGCCGCGGCCAGCGGCCCGACCCACCGGATTCGTTCGAAATTGTCGGCCGACACGTCCCCCAGTAGCGCCAGTGCGAAGGCCGTCGCGATCAGCCCGCCAACATAGCCGAGCGCCCATCCGAACCCCGAGATCCAGCCCAGGCGTTCCGGGGGACCGAGATCGGGCAGAAAACTCGCAATAAAGGTCTCGCCGAGCGCGTATCCGAAATTGGAGATCACGATCAGCACCATGCCGAGCACGATCAGGCCCGGCTCGACGAGGTACAGAGCCGCCGTCGTGAACACCGTCAACAGCCAGGAGACGAGAAGGAAACGCTTGCGGGAACGGGTGGCGTCCATCACCGAACCCGCCACCGGAGCCGCGATCAGGACCATCAGATAGCTGACCGCAAGGGCCAGGCTCCACAGCAGATTGCCGAGACGATAGTCCGGCGCGTCAGCGACGATGACCCGCGTGAACAGGTCGCCGAAGACGACGGTGATGATCAGGAGCGTGTAGGCCTGGTTCGCGAAATCGAACATCGCCCAGCCGAACACCTCGCGCTTACGCACCTGCTTTACGACGCTAATGGATCGCTCCTGATTCTGGTGACTCGGCCCGAACGCCCGGAAGGGCCATTGGAGATCACCGCGAATCAACGCGGTGCACCCGGATCGTCACGGTCGGCGACTGTCGCTGATAGCGGGCAAGTCGATGCCGCCCGTACGTAACGTGCGTGTCGGACGGTGGGCGGTCATCGATGGCTTATCCCGGTGGCCGGTGCGCTGTGCGGACGCCGATCACGGGTCTGCGGAACGGTCTACTTGGTCAGGGCGTCCAGTGCCTTTTGCTTGTCGACCGATTCCACCGCCTGCTGCGTGTCGACCGACTCGTAGGCCTTCTTTACGTCCTGCTTCATGACCGCTTCGGTCGCCTTTTGCTGGTCCACCGACTCAATGGCCTTGCCCTGGTCCACGGCTTCGTTGAGCTGGCCGAAGTCCACGGCGACGACGGTGTTCGCGGTCATAAGCAAAAGAAGAAACAACAATATGCGCATCGGAGGCTTCCTCTGATCAGGTTTGTCAAGCGAGGGAAGCATAAACCGCTTTGTCGCGCTGCGCGAGTCCGGTTTCCGAGCTTTCGTTTCCCGGGACAGGACACCGATATCCGTGTCTGCGGTGCTCGCCACGCACCTTCGCGTGGTTCCGCTCCCCGGGAATGAACCCGGCGCCATCCGGGCCGTTGCTCACCTTCTGATGACCCCGCAGAGCACTCGGGCGGCGGAGAAACGGGTGTACTGTCCCCCTCAAACACGCGTATTGGCTGCACGGCACACCATGCTGTGCCCAGAAAAGAAAACAGCCGCCTGCGTTTTGCGCCAAGCGGCTGTTTTTTCATCTTTATTTGGTAGGCGCGATTGGACTCGAACCAACGACCCCCACCATGTCAAGGTGGTGCTCTAACCAGCTGAGCTACGCGCCTGTCGCGTTCGGAGCGCGTATTGTACCGGCTTATCAAGGGGTGTCAAAAGGAATTCAAGCGATTGAAACTCGGTACGTGCGCAGGGATGCTACGCAAGGCTCAACCCCGCCCTGCTCCTCCCCGGTAACAGGCCATTGCGCATGCAGACCCTCCCCTCGATCATGGACATCTCCCAGGCCATCCAGTTGTCCGTCGCGCCCGTCTTCCTTTTGGTCGGCATCGCGGGGTTCATCAACGCCTTCGTCTCGCGGCTCTCGCGGGTGGTGGATCGCAGCCGCCATCTCGAGGAAGTGCTCCGCGATGCCGATGGCGAGGTCCGGGAGCGTGCCCTGCGCGAACTCTGCATACTCGATCGCCGAGCGCGGCTCGTCTACGTCGGGATCACGCTGGGAATCGCCACTGCGCTGCTGGTCTGCGTCCTGATCGTCACGATGTTCGTGGAGGCCTTGCTCGGAGCCAGTCACGCGATCCTGATCGGCGGCCTGTTCATCGCAGCAATGTTCTTCCTGATCGGGACGCTGGCCTCCTTCCTGCGCGAGGTCTTCCTGGCCATCACCAGCCTTACCGTCGGGCGCTCACGGAAGCTCGGCGTCGACCCCGAGAGCTGAACGGACGCAAGAACGGCCGGACCCAAAATCCTTGCGCTTTGGGAATGACCCGCCCTATGCTCTTGTGGACAAAAAAACCGACAAGGGGAGGGGTTTGGATGGAATACGGAAACGTGATCGTCTGGCTCACCGGCGCCGCACTGGGCGCCTCCGTTCTGGTCATCATCGGGCTCCTGATCTTTCTGATCTACAAGGCCATGCAGACGCCCTCCTCCTGACCCCCGGCCGCCCGAGGCCTTCGCTGGCGGGAGCCATGAGGCTCCGGCGGCAACACCGGCCCTGAGAGCGGACCGGCCCGGAGCGAACGAACCGGGAGCGCACCACGGACTCCGGGACCCCTGCAGGAGTCCGATGAACTTTCCCTGGCACACGGGAATCCCAAGCGCATTGCCCGCCTTCCGGAGCCAACGATGAAAGGTCTTTGTTGCCGGCGATCCTGCGTCCTCTCTGCATCCCTGCTTCTAGCCGCCCTGCTGTCGGGTACCGCCGGTGCCGAGTGCATCTCGCCGGGAGAATGGCGCGACAGCACCGGTCAGCAACTCTCGCCCGATCAACTGTTCCAGGATCTCGCCGAGGCCGAGGTGGTACTGCTCGGCGAGCGCCACGACCGCATGGAGCACCACCGCTGGCAGCTCCACACGCTCGCCGCGCTGCATGCATACCGCCCCGACATGGTCATCGGGCTCGAAATGCTCCCGCGCTCGGCACAGCCGGCCCTCGACGCCTGGGTTGCAGGCGAGCTGGACGAGAGCGCCTTCGTGGAACAGAGCAACTGGGGACAGGCGTGGGGCTTTGATGTCCGGCTCTACCTGCCGATCCTGCACTTTGCGCGGATGCACCGCATCCCGCTGCTGGCGATCAACCTTGAACAGCCGCTGATCGCCCGCATCATGCGCGAGGGCTGGGAGACGGTCCCACCAGAGGCGCGGTACCACATCACGCCACCCACGCCGGCGAGCGAGGGCTATCGTGATTATCTGGGCGCCGTGTTCGCCGAGCATCCAACCGGTGCGGACGAAGGGGACGGATTCGAACGCTTCGTATCCGGGCAGTTGATCTGGGACCGGGCAATGGCTGCCGGGCTCGTTGCAGCGGTCGCCGATGATCGACTCGCCGTGGGAGTGATGGGCTCTGGGCACCTCGAATACAGCCATGGCGTCCCGCACCAGTTGCGTGATCTCGGAATCACCGACGCGCGAGTCCTGCTTCCATGGCAGGCTGACCCCGCGTGTACGGAGGCGCCTCCTTCGGGCATGGCTGATGCGTTCTTCGCGCTTGCGGACGGTGACCGTCACGAGCCGCCCCGTCCACTGCTGCTCGGCGTGCGCATCGAGGACGATCCTGCGGGCGTGCGGGTCCGGTCCGTGATGGAGGATTCGGTCGCGGCCGCGACCGGCCTGGAGGCCGACGACGTCATCACCAGCGCGTCCGGGAGCGAGACCCAGGTGCCGGGCGATCTCCAGGCCGTCGTTCGCCGCCAGCAGCCCGGCAACGTGATGCCTCTCACGGTCTTGCGGGACGGCGAAGAGATGGAACTGCTCGCCCGTTTCCCTGCGATGGGGGACTGAACCCGTGATCAGGGACCGGTATCCCGAGACACTGCTCCCGCGGATCGCGCTCGGCGTCCTGCTGCTCCTTCCCCTTCCCGCGGTGGCCGATCCTCTCTGGAAGATGAGCCTCGACCTGGATCCCGCCACCGGAACGCTGCAGGGCGAGCTGCGACTGCCGCTGACGGCTGGTTCCCATTCGTTCACGCTCCTCGACGATCTTGACCTCAGGGCAGTCGAGGCCGCCGGCAGGCCCCTCGATGCCATTTCGGTCGAGCCAGGTCAGTACCGGCTCGACGTGCCCGCAGCAGCGGCCGGTGAGATCCGGCTAAGCTGGGGCGGCAGACTGCCCGACGCAGATCCGCAACGCAGCCGCCTCTTCCTGACCCCCGAGGGTGGCTTCCTGCCCGAGGGTCCCGGTTGGTACCCCCGCTTCGAACAGGAGGCCTTCGCGTTGCGGCTCGAGGGCCGAACTCCACCGGGTCAGCGCTTCGTTGCCACGGGGTCGCTGTCCGCCTCCCCGCGCAATGACGATCGCGGCTATGCCGCCGTCTACGAGCACCCAGGCACCGATGCCATCACCGTGGCCACCGGCCCCTGGGAGGAACGCGAGCGGCTCGTCGACGGGGTCCGGGTCCGCACGCTGTTCCCGGCACAGCTCGACCGGGCCCATGCCGAGAACTACCTCGACCACTCCGCCAACTACCTGCCGCTGTTCGTCGATCGCGCCGGTCCCTACCCCTATCAGAGCTTCACCGTCGCGGCCTCGCCAATGCCCGTGGGCTTCGCCTTCGCCGGCTTCACCCTGCTCGGCGAGCGGGTGATCCCGCTGCCCTTCATCCCGCGCACGTCATTGGCTCACGAGCTGATGCACAACTGGTGGGGCACCGGGGTGCGCATCGACTACGAGAGCGGGAACTGGTCCGAAGGACTGACCACCTATATGGCGGACTACCATCTCGACGAGCAGCGCGGAGACGCGGCGGACACGCGACGCCGCTGGCTGCTGGACCTCGCGTGGCTCCCCGAGGAACTCGACCGCCCGCTGGTGACCTTTCAGGGCGGCAACCAGGGTGCCAACCGCATTGTCGGCTACAACCGCGGGGCGATGCTGTTCCGCATGCTCGAGGAGCGCATCGGCAGCGAGGCCTTCGCATCCGGCGCGCGCCTGCTGAATGAACGGCACGTGTTCGGCGTGGCGAGCTGGAACGACGTCGTTCGCGCCTTCAGCGATGCCGCGGACGAGGAGCTGCACGCCTTCTTCGAACCCTGGCTCGAGCGCCCTCGCCTGCCCGAACTCGCCCTGCACTCCGTCGCCGCAAGCGAGGAGCAGGGCCGCTGGTGGGTCAATGGGAGCCTGGAACAGGCGCAGGACGAGCCCCCGTGGCCACTGCGCGTACCGCTGGAGATCGAGACCGAATCGGGCGTGGAGCGGCACGTCGTCACGCTGGACGATCGGCGCACCGATTTCCGGGTCGCGCTGCAGGAAAGACCGGTTGCGCTCAGCGCCGATCCGCACCACGAGGTGTTGCGGCGCCTGCCGGATCCACCCCCCGTCCTGCGCACGGTGAGCCTGGACCCCGATACCCGTCTGATCGCGATGCAGGATGGACTGGAGCCCTTTGCCCGCGCGGTACTGGGCTTCGCGCCCGAGCGGGCCGAAGACTTCGATCCGGACACCCCGCTGCTGGTGATGGGCAGCACGTCGGATGTCATCCGCTGGCTGGACCGCGCCGGAGCGCCCCGGCCGCCCGATGACCTTGCACAAAGTGGCCATGCCCGCATGTGGACGCTGCCGGGCACCCGCACGGCCGTCGTCAGCACGGACGATGCGGCCGGCCTGAACAATATCGCCCGGACGTTGCGCCACCATGGTCACCGAAGCTACCTGGTTCAGGATGCCGATGGACGCACCGAGGAGGTCGGCGTGTGGGAGAGCGAGAGCGATCCGCTGCGGGTGGAGCTTGTGTCCGCGTCGGTCCCGGCATCGAAGCGCTGAATCGGTTATCCGGGGGAGGTGTTTCCTTCAGCCCTTTCCCGTCTTCGTCGGGAGAGAACGGCCAGCGATCATTGGTCGCTCAGGGTTGCCCAGTGACGGGGTTGGTCCCGAACAGCACCTCCTCGGAGCGGACCACGCCGGAGATCACGCGGGCCGCGAGCAACTCCCGCTGCGTGGGGTACCACGCGTCGCCATGCTCCGCCTGGAAGAGGCGGCGCAGGAAGGATGGCGTCACGCCCTGGCTCCGGAAGTGCTGCAGATCCCGCTGCTGCTCCAGCCACATGTTCGAATGGGGCTCCAGACCTCCGAACGGGACTGCATACTGATGGAACCCGAGCCGCGCCTCGTCCGCAAGATACCGGTTGCGCCCGGAGATAAAGGCGGTCGCACAGGCGGAGTGACACCCGTCGAAGGAGTAGGTGTTGAGCTGATGCTCAGCGATGACCCGAGCGACACCTCGCCCGGAGGAGATCCACCCACCGGGGCTGTCCAGGATGATGCCATGGATCTCGGGCTCCGATGCCAGTGCCTTGCGCAGATCCCGCGCCACCCGGTAACCGAGGTGGCCCTGGAGACGGATCAACGAGCCGTCGCCCACGCGCTCGAGCGTGTAGTCCGCGTAGCGGTCCGGTCCGAGCGCAATGGCCACGATGTCCCGGTAGATCGCGGCGCCGCTCAGGGCCGTGAGCGCCGTTACGCCCAGGCTCAGCACGAGTACCGCGCGGCTGGCGACCGGCCAGAGACGCCGGCGCTGCTGGACAACCCAGCGGCCGGCGGAGCGCCAGACACCGACGATCTGCCACGGGTAGACCACGCCGTACACAATACCGACGTGCAGCAGCGCGATGCGGGCCATGAACTGTGGGTCTTCATCCAGCGACATCGACACGAGCACGCGCTCCACGCCCGGACTCAGTGCCAGCAGCACCAGATTCAACGCAACGAAGTTGACCCAGAACGCGATCGGCAGACTCAGCTCGCCGTGCCAGTGTCGAATGACGTAGCTCACGTTCCCCTCTTCCCACGCTATCGCGGTCGATCGGCAAGCCGGACGCCTCCGGGCGCGGGCGGGAAGCGCCGCTGTACCGGTTGGCGGGTGACCGCGTATCATCTTCCGGCACCGACTCGACTGGTGCAATCCACCTGAAGATCGTGCGCCATGCGCCCGGGATCTTCGTCTTCGCCTGCGGGAGAGGAGTGAGGGTAAGGGGACGATCACCTCGATTCGCGACCGATCCACCGATCCCGGAGTGACATGCATCGCAATGATCGCTTGCCGGCCGGACCATCCCGTGGCACACGGCAGGCAGGAACGCTCGATGGACCGCGACGCGGGAGATGCCATGAACTGGAAGACGGATTACCGCTCATTCTATTACGCCGGCGCGCCCGAGCCCGAGGATCCCGATCTCGATCCGGCACAGACCGCGCTGTTGTGCATCGATGTACAGGACTATGGCCTGGACCTGCCTGAAGATCCGGCGCAGCGGGCGCTGTGGGAACCCTTTCAGCTGCGGATGCGGCAGACGGTCCTGCCCGGTCTTCGCGTGCTCCAGGATGCCTTCAGGGACAAGCAAATGGATGTGCTGCACGCACGTATTGCCTGTCTGCTGGAAGACGGGCGCGACCGCTCGCTCAGCCAGAAGAAGCCGGGGTGGAACAACCTGCTGATGCCGCTCGACTCGCAGGCATCGCAGATCATGCCGGAGGTGGCACCGCGCCCGGGCGAGATCGTGATGACGAAGACCACCGACAGCGCGCTGACCGGGACCAATCTGCGTCTGACCCTGCACAACATGGGCATCCGCAACGTCGTGGTGGCCGGCATCTACACCGACCAGTGCATCTCCTCCACCGTACGCAGCCTGGCGGACGAGAGCTTCAACGTGCTGGTGGTCGAGGACTGCTGTGCGGCCGGCACCATGGAACTGCACCGGCACGAGCTGGAGGTGATCAACATGATCTATTGTCACGTGATGTCCAGCCGCGAGTTGGCTGGACTTCTCGGCCTGGAGCTATGACGCACTCTTGTGCGGTGCACTAAAAAACGGATTACACTCGCAAGACGCGGTACCCCTGTTGGACTTCAGAACGCACGAGGCGCGAGGAGCCCTATGACATCCAAGACCGTAACGCTAACCGACAACAGCACAGGCAAGTCCATCGAGCTGCCCGTGAACGTGGGCAGCCATGGGCCCGACTGCATCGACATCCGGACCCTGTACAAGGAACTCGGCTACTTCACCTACGATCCCGGATTCCTGTCAACGGCGAGCTGCAGCAGCGCCCTCACCTTCATCGACGGTGACAAGGGCACTCTGCTCTACCGTGGCTACCCGATCGAACAGCTCGCACAGCACAGCACCTATCTCGAGGTGTGCTATCTACTGCTGAACGGCGAACTGCCGTCTTCGGACGAGCTGCACGGCTTCTCGCAGATCATGAAGGAACACTCGATGCTGCACGAGGCGGTGCGGGGGTTCTACGACGGCTTCCGGCACGACGCCCACCCGATGGCGATCATGGTCGGCGTGGTTGGCGCGCTCTCCGCCTTCTACCACGACTCCAGCGACGTCCATAACCCGGAGCACCGCAAGATCGCGGCGCACCGACTGATCTCGAAGATGCCCACGATCGCCGCGTGGTCCTACAAGTACGCGAACGGCCAGCCGTTCATGTATCCGAAGAACCGGCTGTCCTACACCGGCAACTTCCTCGCGATGATGTTCGGTGTCCCCACCGCCACCTACGAACCCGACCCCATCTTCGTCCGGGCGCTGGACCTGATCCTGGTCCTGCATGCCGACCACGAACAGAACGCCTCCACCTCCACGGTGCGTCTGTCCGGCAGTTCGGAGGCCAACCCCTTCGCGGCCATCTCCGCCGGCATCGCCTCGCTCTGGGGCCCGCTGCACGGCGGCGCGAACGAGAAGGTCGTGATGATGCTCGAGGACATCGTGCACAGCGGCAAGAAGGTCGAGGACTTCGTTGCGCGCGCCAAGGACAAGGACGACCCGTTCCGCCTGATGGGCTTCGGCCACCGCGTCTACAAGAATTACGACCCCCGCGCGAAGATCATTCGCGAAACCGCCCACAAGATGCTCTCGGAGATCGGCGGCGGTGCGAACCAGCCGCTGTTCGACGTCGCGATGAAGCTGGAGGAGATCGCGATGGAGGACGATTACTTCGTCGAGCGCAAGCTTTATCCAAACGTCGACTTCTACTCCGGAATCATCCTGCGCGCGATGGGGATTCCGTTGAACATGTTCACCGTGATCTTCGCGCTGGCCCGCACGGTCGGCTGGATCTCTCACTGGAACGAGATGATGCAGGATCCGGAGTCGCGCATCGGCCGGCCGCGGCAGCTCTACACCGGCCACCAGGCGCGCGACTATATACGGATCGAGGACCGCTGAGGCATCCATGCAAGGCGTCCGGTTAACCTTGCGCCGCGGCGCGGCATCAGCGTAGATTAGAGTAACTTAATATAGAACGGAGAAACGAAGATGAGCATTGACCAAATGGTACTCGCGGGCGCCGGCATTGTCGTGCTGCTCAGCGCCCTGCTGGCCTGGCTGGTCAGCCCGGCCTGGCTCCTGCTGACCGCCTTTGTGGGCATCAACCTCGTCCAGTCGGCCTTCACCGGCTTCTGCCCCCTGGCGATCATCCTGAAGAAGGTCGGCGTCAACCCGGGCCAGGCCTTCAGCTGAGACCCCTGATCCAGTCCACAGTCCAGGGCCCGCCGGGCGCACGTGCGGCGGGCCCCTTCCGTTGGGGGCGACGCATCGCCAGCCGCGGCCGATCCTTGCGTCACCCTTCGGATTCGGCGACCCTCGAGTCCGAACCCATCCCCGGGGCCGGGTGTCCCATTCCATATGCCTGAATCCGTATCCGCGCTGCCCTATCGCATCCGCGCCCTCGAACTCGGGCCGATGGAGAACTTTGTCTACGTGATCGAGGACGTGTCCAGTGGCCGCGCCGCCGTGGTGGACCCGGCCTGGGAACCGGAAGCGATCGTACGCCTCGCCGAACAACGCGGCCTGGAGATCACGGACCTGCTGCTGACGCACAGCCACCACGACCACATCAACGGCATCGAACGCGTGCTGGAGGACGCCCCGAATGCCCGGGTGCACCTGCTCAAGCCCGAGGCCGACTTCTGGGGAGGCACCCTGACGCGGCCGCAGCTTCATCACGGCGGCGACCAACTCGTGCTGGGCGACACCGAGATCCGCTTCCTGCACACGCCGGGCCACACGCCGGGTTCGGCCTGCCTTCACCTGCCTGCTGGCGACGATCTGATCACCGGCGACACCCTCTTCGTCTTCGGCTGCGGCCGCTGTGATCTGGCGGGCGGCGATCCCGAGCAGATGTTTCACACCCTCAGGGACCTGCGAACCGGCCTGCCCCGTCAGACCCGTATCCACCCGGGACACAACTACGCGGAAAAGCCCAGCTCCACGCTCGAGGAAGAGGTCCAGGGCAACCCCTTCATGCACTTCCGCGACCTGGGGCGTTTCGTGCACTATCGGATGCACGAGCACGACCGTACCCGGAGTTCGCCCTACGGCCCGGTGCCGCCTCACGAGGGGCACTGAGGCGCCTGTCCGTGTCGAACCGGGGTCGGGAAACCGAGCCACGGGGCTTGCATCCATCCCCTCAGAACCAGATAATGCGCGACTGCAACAGGGCGCCCGTAGCTCAGCTGGATAGAGTACCTGGCTACGAACCAGGTGGTCGGAGGTTCGAATCCTTCCGGGCGCGCCAATCAAGAAAAGGATCAGAAGCTTATGGCCTCTGATCCTTTTTTTGTGCATTGATCCACCCCCGTGGGAGCGGCCTCTGGCCGCGATGGTCCCGGGTACCGGACTCGCCGCTGATCGCGGCTGGAAGCCGCTCCTACCACCCACCATGCCCTGTCCTCGTGGGAGCGGGCTCTGGCCTTGTTAACCAATATTCTGGCATTGTGGAGGAGCCTGCACGGGATGTGGGTGCCGAATCGTGTCCCTCGCGTAGCGCTCGGCCGCTGCGGACCGGCCGGGAATCGCGCAAAGAGTGCAAGGGCCCTTTGCGCTAATGCATCGAACCAGGAGGAAACACCGATGTTCGACAAGATCATGATTCCAGTCGATCTCAAGCACATCGACGGCATGCAGAAGAGTCTGGAGGTCACCGCAGGGCTGGCCAAGCAGTATGACGCCACCGTCCACTACGTCACCGTTGCCGGACGCGTGCCCAATCGGGCGGCCAGGACGCCCGAGGAACTTGCCCGTCACCTCGCGGACTTTGCCCGCCAGCAGGGAGAGGAATATGGCATCAAGACCGACTCCCGGACCATGGACAGTACCGACGTGACCATCGAACTGGATGACAAGCTCGTCCAGGCCCAGAAGGAGATCGGGGCCGATCTGGTGGTGATGGCATCCCACATCCCCGGGGTCGCGGACCGGCTGCACCTGATCAGTTCCAACGCCGGGGAACTCGCCCAGCGGCTGCCGGTGTCAGTCTTCATCCTGCGCTGAGTCGGCAGCAGACGCCGCGCTGCCAGCCACCAGGCGGTCGGGAAACCGGCCGCGACCGACCCAAGCCGTCCGGCGCGCGCGGCCTGCTTGCAGGAAAGGCCAGTTGCGGACGTTCAACCCGTATGCGCAGACCACCAGGGTCGGGTTCCGGTCCAACGCCAACGCGCCCTGGTAGAACCCGGCGATATCATGCTCGGCCTCCCGATGCTGCGCGATCTCCTCCGGATTCATCAGACCCCAGCCGGGGCGAACGGTGTCATCCGCACCCGCCGGGGCTACGGCACCGAGTGCGAGGGCCCCACCGACCAGTGTCCATACCACCATCCTCCGGTTCCAACGACGTCTATTCACGGCGTGTCTCCTCGATTGATCTACAGTCGACCCGAGCCCCGCTCCGGGTTCGGTGCCATAAAGATGGCGGTTTCTGCTGCAATCACGCTGAAATCCCTCCTCCATTCTCCACCGCAGACCGGGAGCGAACCGTACCGACTTTTCCGGAAGCACTGGGGTCCGGGAGGATACAGCGATGAGTGAGACGACAGGTTCCGATTGCCGGCAGCGGATCCGCGCTTGCCTTTCGGCCTCCGAGACCGACCTGCTGGCGGACCTGGTGGACCGCCTGCAGCTGGATGCGGCGGCACGGCAGGCGATTGCCGTCACCGGAACGCAGCTTGTGCAGCGCGTGCGCACCGAGACCGCCCCCTCGATGATGGAGAGCTTTCTCGCCGAATACGGGCTTTCCACTGCGGAGGGCGTCGGGTTGATGTGCCTGGCCGAGGCCCTGCTGCGGGTGCCGGATGCCGAGACCATTGACGAGTTGATCCATGACAAGATCGAGCCTTCCGACTGGGGAGCCCATCTCGGGCACTCGTCGTCCCCGCTGGTGAATGCATCGACCTGGGCCCTGATGCTCACCGGCAAGGTTCTCAAGGACGACCCGCAGAAACCCGTCGCAGCCCTGCGCGGCCTCATCCGGCGCATGGGCGAACCCGTCGTGCGTACCGCGGTGGGTCAGTCGATGAAGCTGCTGGCCCGGCAGTTCGTGCTCGCTGAGACCATCGAACAGGGCCTGCGCAATGCCCGTGAGCGCGAGCGCCAGGGCTACACCTACTCGTACGATATGCTCGGCGAGGCGGCGCGCACCGATGCCGATGCAAGGCGATACCACGCTGCCTATGCCGAGGCGATTGGTGCCATTGCGCGCCAGGCCAAGGCCGATGTGCGCTCGAGCCCGGGCATCTCGGTGAAGCTCTCGGCCCTGCATCCGCGCTACGAGACGACCCATGCGTCCACGGTCATGGCCCACCTCGTGCCACGCGCGCGGGAGCTCGTCCGCCAGGCGGCCCGTGCCGGCATCGGTTTCAACATCGATGCCGAGGAGCAGGACCGTCTCGAACTGTCTCTGGATGTCATCGAGGCGCTGCTGGATGACCCGCAACTGGCCGACTGGGACGGCTTCGGTGTGGTGGTGCAGGCCTACGGCCGCCGGGCCGCGCCGGTGATCGAGGCCCTGTACGAACTGGCCGGGCGGCTGGATCGCCGCATGATGGTCCGGCTGGTCAAGGGGGCTTACTGGGATACCGAGATCAAGCTGGCCCAGGAACTGGGCGTGGAGCACTTCCCGGTATTCACGCGCAAGGTGAGCACCGATGTCAGCTACATGGCGTGCGCTCGCATGCTCCTGGAACGGCGCGACCGCATCTACCCGCAGTTCGCGACCCACAACGCCCATACCTGCGCGGCTGTACTGGCTATGGCCGGCGACGACCCGGACAGCTTCGAATTCCAGCGCCTGCACGGCATGGGTGAGTCGCTGCACGCCAGCGTGCGCGACGGGCACGGCGCGCACTGCCGCATCTACGCGCCGGTGGGGGCACATCGCGACCTGCTCGCCTATCTGGTGCGCCGACTGCTTGAGAACGGCGCCAACAGTTCCTTCGTCAACCAGGTGGTCGATACCAGCATCACTCCTGCCGAGATCGCCCGCGATCCGGTAGGCGAGCTGCGGGCCCTGGGTGGCGCGGTGAGCAATCCGGCCATTCGTCAGCCAATCGATCTGTTCGCGCCGCAGCGACGCAATTCCCGCGGCTACCGCATCCAGGAACCCGCCTCCAGCGGGCCGCTGATCGCCGCACGCGATGCCTTCGCGGACGCCCATTGGGAGGCCGGCCCGATGCTTGCAAGCGCCGGCCCACCGGCGGGCGCGGAGCGCGTCGCGGTGGCGCCGGCCGATCCCGCCCGGATCGTGGGCACGGTCCACGATGCAACCGCGGACGAGGTTGCCTGCGCCCTGGAGGCGGCGCAGGCCGGTTTCGCGGACTGGTCGGCGCGGCCGGTCGCAGAACGCTCCGCCATCCTGCGGCGGGTCGCCGATCTCTACGAGGAAGACGTTGCGGAGCTGATCGCCATCGCCAGCCGCGAGGCCGGCAAGACCCTCCAGGACGGCATCGCCGAGGTCCGCGAGGCGGTGGATTTCCTGCGCTACTACGCCGCCGAGGCCGACCGACTGGAAGCGGACGATCCGCATCACGGACGCGGCGTGTTCGTGTGCATCAGCCCGTGGAACTTCCCGCTGGCGATCTTCACCGGCCAGATCGCTGCCGCCCTGGCGATGGGCAACGCGGTATTGGCGAAGCCTGCGGAGCAGACACCGCTGATCGCCGCCCGGGCGGTCGAGCTGATGCGGCGGGCGGGATTGCCGGAGGCGGCACTGCAGCTGTTGCCCGGGGATGGCCCCGGTGTCGGCGGCCCACTGACGGCCGATCCACGCATCGCCGGGGTCTGCTTCACGGGGTCGACCGAGGTCGCGCAGATCATCCATCGCAGCCTTGCCGGGAATGCGGGACCGGACGCCGTACTGATCGCCGAGACCGGCGGGCTCAATGCCATGATCGTCGACAGTACGGCCCTGACCGAACAGGCGGTGCGTGACATCCTGCTCTCGGCCTTCCAGTCCGCGGGTCAACGCTGTTCCGCCCTGCGCATGCTGTATGTCCAGGAGGAGGCCGAGGAGCGGTTGCTGGAGATGCTGCAGGGGGCGATGGATGCCCTGGTCATCGGGGATCCGTGGCAGACCGACACCGATGTGTCGCCGGTGATCGACGCGGCGGCCGAGGAGGATATCGCAGGCTACGTCCATGCGCAGGCGCGGGCCGGGAGGCTGATCAAGGCGCTGCCGGTGCCCGCGACCGGCCGTTTCGTGGCACCGGCGCTGGTTCGGGTCGACGGCATCGACGACCTCGAGCGCGAGGTCTTCGGACCCGTGCTGCACGTGGCCCGCTTCCGGGCGCGCGACCTCGATCGCGTGGTGGATGCCATCAACGCCCGCGGCTACGGCCTCACCTTCGGACTGCATACGCGCATCGATGACCGCGTGCAGCAGGTCGTGGACCGTATCCGGGCCGGCAACATCTACGTGAACCGCAACCAGATCGGCGCCGTCGTCGGCTCCCAGCCCTTTGGCGGCGAGGGCTTGTCCGGGACCGGTCCCAAGGCCGGCGGACCGCTGTACCTCACGCGCTTCGGACGCCGGGTCACACCACCGGCCCCGACGCAGGCACCGCAGGACCCGGTCATCCGCGCAACGGCCTTGCAGTCAGCGATCGAGCGCCTGGATGGGCGCAACTGGGCGGCGCGCACGGACCGCGTCGATGTGCTGCGACGGTCCCTGCCCGGACGCGAGGGCCTGCTGCATCAGGCCCTCGCGGCAGCAACGGCCTTCGACACGGAACCGCAGACCCTGCCAGGCCCGACCGGCGAGAGCAACCGCCTCGGCCTGCATCCGAAGGGCCTGGTGCTGTGCCTGGGGGCCGGCATCGAAGCCGCAATGGCCCAGGCGGTGCAGGCCCTGAGAGCGGGCTGCCCGGTGGTCATCGCCGCGCCGCGTGCGCAGGCTGCGGCACAACCCCTGATCGATGCCGGGGCTCCCGTGACGGGGCTGGACGGCACAGTCGCGACCGATGCCCTCACCGGCATGACCGGGGTGTTGGCGGTCGCGGCTGCCGGTCCCGAAGCCTGGACCCGCGCCCTGCGCATCGCCCTCGCAGGGCGGCCGGGGCCCATCGTGCCGCTGGAGACCACGTTGATCGCGCCGGAACGCTACGTGGTCGAGCGCCACCTGTGCATCGACACCACGGCGGCGGGTGGCAACGCCAGCCTGCTCGCGGCTGCCGACCAGGCGCCCTGACTTGCCGGCGGAAGTGGATGCCACTAGTGTGTTTTCCTGGGTGGAGGGTGCCTGTTGCATGACTCCCGACTCATTCACACACGCGCTGCAGGCCCCTTTCAAGGAATTCCCTCATGAACATGCCCTTGCCAACGCTCGCCACCTTTGCCGCCTACCTGGCAGCGATGCTGGCCCTCGGAATCATCGCCTACCGCAGCACGACCAATCTCTCGGATTATGTGCTCGGCGGGCGCAGCCTCGGCCCGGGGGTCGCGGCGCTCAGTGCCGGGGCGTCGGACATGAGCGGCTGGCTGCTGCTGGGCCTGCCCGGTGCAGTCTACGTCTCCGGGCTGAGCGAACTCTGGATCGGGGTGGGTCTGGTCGTGGGTGCCTTCCTCAACTGGGTGTTCGTCGCCGGGCGGCTCCGCCGCTTCACCGCCCTCGCGCATGACTCCCTCACCATCCCGGACTTCCTCGAACACCGCTTCGAGGACCGCACCCGGCTGCTGCGCATCATCTCCGCAGTGGTCATCCTGGTGTTCTTCACCCTTTACATCTCGGCGGGTCTGGTCGGCGGTGGCCTGCTGTTCCAGAGCTCCTTCGGGATGGAATACCAGACCGCAGTCTGGGTCGGTGCCATCGTGATCATCAGCTACACCTTCCTGGGCGGCTTTCTCGCGGTCAGCTGGACCGATTTCGCGCAGGGCATCCTGATGTTCCTGACACTGCTGGTCGTGCCCATGTTCGTGGTCGTGCTGGTCGGCGGCTGGGGCAGCGTCCAGAGCGAGGTGGTCAGTGTCGACCCGAGCCACACGGCGATCCTCCAGGGCATGACCTTCATGGGCATGATCTCCCTGCTGGCCTGGGGTCTCGGCTATTTCGGTCAGCCGCACATCCTCGCGCGCTTCATGGCCCTGCGCTCCGAGCGGGACGTCCCGCGCGCCACCCTGATCGGCATGAGCTGGATGGTGCTGGCACTGGCCGGTGCCGTCGCGACGGGTTATCTGGGAATCGCCTACTTCGCCGATGCGCCGCTCGCCGATGGCGAGACCGTGCTCATTGAGCTGATCCGGGCGCTGTTCAATCCCTGGGTGGCCGGCGTGCTGATGGCCGCAATCCTCGCCGCCATCATGAGCACCATCGACTCGCAGCTGATCGTCTCGGCCAGTGCCATCACCAATGACTTCTATCGCGGCATGGTGCGCAGCAACGCCGGCGCGGCGGAACTGGTCTGGATCAGCCGGGCGGCGGTCATCGGCGTCTCGGTCATCGCCCTGCTTCTGGCGATGGATCCCGAGGCCGGGGTCCTGGACCTGGTGTCCTACGCCTGGGGTGGCTTTGGCGCGGCCTTCGGGCCGGTGATCATCCTGTCCCTCTACTGGTCGCGCATGAACCGCAACGGCGCCCTGGCCGGCATGGTGGTGGGTGCGCTGACGGTCATCGTCTGGAAGGAGCTGTCCGGCGGTGTCTTCGATGTCTACGAACTGCTTCCGGGTTTCATTTTTGCAACCGTCGCGATCGTCGTGGTCAGCCAGCTGACGGGCCGTCCCCCGGTCGAGGTCGAGCAGCAGTTCGCGCAGTCCCGCCGCTTGACCGCGGAATAATCGCGAGCGCAGGGACCTTGCCGGCCTGCAGGCAGCCGATGCGGTGACCCGCCAGGGGCTTGCCTATGCCTATGCCGGCGCGGCGGTGCTGCTGTGGTCGACGGTTGCGTCGGCGTTCAAGCTGTCGCTGCAGTATCTGGACCCGCTCCAGCTCCTGCTCTTCTCGAATGCCGTATCGGTCCTGGTCCTGTTCACGGTTCTCGCGGTACAGGGGCGCATTGACCGTCTGCGCGAGCAGACCGCAACTGCATGGTGGCGTCTTGCGGGGCTGGGGGTGCTCAACCCCTTCCTCTATTACATCGTACTGTTCCAGGCCTACGACCTGTTGCCGGCGCAGCAGGCGCAGGCCCTCAACTACACCTGGGCCATCACCCTGGCGATCCTGTCCATCCCGCTGCTGGGACAGCGGATCGGCACGAGAGGGTTTATCGCACTGCTGGTCAGTTACGCGGGCGTGGTGGTGATCGCCACGGAGGGCCGCCCGCTGGACATGGCGTTCACCAGCCTTCCGGGAGTCCTGCTGGCGCTGGGCAGCACCATCATCTGGGCGCTGTACTGGATCTACAACACGCGCCACCGGGGAGACCCGGTCGCTGCACTGCTGATCGGCTTTGCCTTCAGCCTGCCGCTGGTGCTGATCACCACCCTGCTGTTCTCGGAACTGACCTGGCCGAGCTGGCAGGGCTGGCTGGGGGCGGCCTGGGTGGGCACCTTCGAGATGGGACTGGCCTTCGTCTTCTGGCTGCACGCCCTGCGATTGTCCGCGACCACGGCCCGGGTCGGCAACCTGATCTTCCTGGCCCCGTTCCTGTCGCTGGTGTTCATCCATTTCCTGGTCGGCGAAACCGTCCTGCCGGCTACGCTGCTCGGTCTGGTGCTCATCATCGCCGGGAACGTGGTCCAGCAGTGGCGGCCGCCCCGCCGCGCCCATGATGGTTGAGAACCCCGACCAGCCCGAGCGGAAGCGCCTCCGGGCGGCGGCGCGCCGGCGCAGGCCGCACGACGCCACCGCGTCTGCAGGGCCCAAAAAAGAAGAGCCCCGGGCACGATCGCCCGGAGCTCTTTGCAGGACTCGGGGTTACTCAGTCCGCTGCTGCGCGAGCGGCCTCGAGCCAGCCATCGACGGTTTCACGATTGGCCTCGATCCATTCCTGAGCCAGGGGCCGGACCATCGGATCGGAGAGATCCTCCGCGTCCATCCGCTGGTCCACCTCGCTGACCCAGACCAGCGGGAGCGAGACCTGGCGGAACAGTTCCGCGGCCGCCGGATTGTCCTCGAGGAAGTCGTTGTTCGCGGCGACCTGGATATCCGCCGCCACGTATCCCATGTAGATCGGATCCGTCACCGCACCAGCGATGTCCTCGGCAAGCTCCGCCTCGTCCTCGACGATCCCGGGCGCGTTGATCCACATCACGTCCTCACCGGGCACCAACGACAGCAACCAGGCACTCGGGCCCCAGGTGTAGTACAGCGCGGAGTCTCCCGCCTCGATGCGCGACAGGGCCTCGGCAAAGTTCGCCGCGTAACCGGCATCCACGTGGTTCACGAAGTCGTGCAGCTCGAACTTGTCGAGCATTGCGTTGATCCCCTCGTGGCAACCCCATCCCGGCGGGCACCCGAAGAGATCGGCCTTGCCGTCGCCGGTCGCATCGAAGGCGGCGCGCACTTCTTCGCGCTTGAAGTCGTCGATTCCGGTAATGCCGAATTCCTCGACCGATGCCTTGTCGGCCAGGTATCCCTGGATGCCACAGGCCGGGCAGTGGGCATCAAACAGGGTGGCCTCATCGCCGAAGTTTTCGGGCAGTTGCGGCTCGTGCAGTGGGAACCAGCCGTTCGGCCAGTAATGGGCGTCCCCTTCGGAGATGGCAAGATAGGCCACCGGGTTGGACAGCGAGATGGGGTTCTGCACGTCGTAGCCCAATTCCTCGAGCAGTTCGACAAACACCCAGCTGACCGGGACTGCCGAGGTCCACGACGCCACTGCCGGCTGGACCGTGACGCCTTCGCCGGGATGCTCGTCCGCTGCCGCTACGCCGATGTTCATGGCGGTGGCGAGGGTCAGGGCGCCGGCCGCCGCGAGTACGCCCACACCGCGGGCTTTGCGTTGTTCTGGTTGCATCATTGGGTTCTCCATTATTGTGCGAATCTGACGGTTTCCGCTGTACCTCCTGGGGAGGCATGACACGCGGCCCGGAACGGGCGCGTTCTCCGGATGGACTCAGCGGTGGTAATCACCTCCTTGCAGCGGGTGGTTGTTGGATTGCGGGCTCCGGGATCCGGCCTTCAGTCGCGGTCGCCCACGCCCGGTGCCTTCTCCCCGAACCCCTGGGTGATCCGGTCCAGCACCATCGCCAGAAGCACGATGCCGATACCTCCGACAAAGGCCTGGCCGATGTTCAGCCGCTCGAGGCCTGCGTACACCTCCAGCCCAAGCCCGCCGGCACCGATGATGGCCGCGATGACCACCATCGACAGCGACAGCATGATGGTCTGGTTCAACCCGGCCATGATCGTCGGCATCGCCAGCGGGAACTGCACCTTCCACAGGATCTGGCGTTTCGTGGAACCGAAGGCCAGCGCCGCCTCGATGAACTCCGAATTTACGTGGCGGATGCCCAGATTGGTCAGGCGGATCACGGGCGGCATCGCGAACACGATGGTCGCGATCAGTCCGGGCACGTTGCCGATGCTGAACAGCATCACCGCCGGCACCAGATACACGAAGGGCGGCGTGGTCTGCATGATGTCGAGCACCGGGCGCATGAAGGCGTAGAACCGGTCGCTGCGCGAACTCAGGATCCCCAGTGGAAGACCGAGCAGTACGCAGAAGAAGACCGCGGTCACGACCAGCGACAGGGTGATGATCATCTGGTCCCACACGCCCATGAAGCCGATCAGCGCGAAGGCGACCACGCCGAAGACGCCCACCCGCCAGGAGGCGGCCCACCAGCCGAGGATGAAGGTCGCCAGCATGAAGATCCCCGGCGGCACCGAATCCAGGGCCCACTGCACGCCATTCATCACGCCTCGCACCGGCGGACTGATGTAGGTGCGGGAGAAGTCCCGGAATGTGGCGACGATCCAGTTCACGCCGTCCGTGATGGCCTGGCGTATCGGCAGGTCGATGAACCCGAACGGGTCGTTCATTAACGCGTGCAGGAATTCAAACAGTTCACCCATGCGATGGCTGCCTATGGTCTGCTGAATGATCGGCGTCGAATACCGACGGCGGCGTCCGGATCGCGGCTACGCTGAAGCCCCCGGTCGCGGTTTTCAGGATATCTGCCCGCGCTTTTCGAGGATCCCGTTGATCAGCTCAGGGTCGTCGATCAGCCCGAGGACACGCCCGTCCCCGTTGGTCACCACCACGGGCAGGGTTGACACGAGACGACTGCGCAGGATCTGGCGCAGAACCGTGTCCTCGCCACAGGTCAGCGCCACACCGGTTCGTCCCGACGCCGCCGGGCGCGCGTCCTCATCCTCGAGGACCTCCTCGAGACGCCGCACGGGCACATCCTGTTCATCCATCTGCACATCGTGCAGGCGCCCATCCCGGTCCATTCCGTAACGGACGTGCGGGAGGTCCTTCCTGTGAAGATATGAAATCCCGTCGCGCTCGCCCGCCGACAGGAACTCGTCGCTGTCCAGCGGCATGGCGATGGTGGAGGCCGTGATCACGCCCGTGGGATCGGCGTGCTCCACGAACTTGGCCACATACTCGGTGCGCGGGTTGACCAGGATCTGCTCGGGGCTGCCGATCTGCACGATCTGCCCGTCCTCCATGATCGCGATGTGGTCGCCGATGCGCATCGCCTCGTCGAGATCGTGGGTGATGAACAGGATGGTCCGGTGCAGCTCCCGCTGTATTCGCGTCAGTTCCTGCTGCATGTCGACCTTGATCAGCGGGTCCAGCGCCGAGAAGGGCTCGTCCATCAGCAGCACCTCGGCGTCGGTCGCCAAGCCCCGGGCGAGCCCGACACGCTGTTGCATGCCACCGGAGAGCTCGGAGGGATAGCTCCGGCCCCACGGACCCAGTCCGACCATGTCGAGCACGCGCTGCGCCGCCTCCCGCCGCTGCCGCCGGTGGCGCCCCTGGATCTCCAGTCCGTACCCGACGTTGGAGAGCACGGTGCGGTGCGGGAGCAGGGCAAAGTGCTGGAACACCATGCTCATGTTCTCCTTGCGCAACGCGCGCAGCCCCTCCTCGTCGAGTTCGGTGATGTCCAGCTCCCCGCGCTCCGGATGCTTGAAGAAGATATGGCCTGCGGTGGGGTCGATGATGCGGTTGATGCACCGGATAAGCGTCGACTTGCCGCATCCGGACAGACCCATGATTGCGAAGACTTCGCCTTGCTGGATGTCGAAGCTGGCCTTGTTCACACCGACCGTCTGCCCGGTCAGTTCGCGGATCTCGTCCTTGGTCTTGTTTTCTTCGAGGAGCGGGATTGCGGATTCGGGATCGGACCCGAAGATCTTGGTCACGTTCTCTGCACGGATCACGCTACAAGCATCCTCTGTTGCCTGACAGGTACGCCACATGGCCCGCGCTCGGGACAGGACGCGCTGATACCCTAACACATGTCCTGCGGAGGGCCCGCCGGATACCCTCCCGGATGGTATCTCTGCGCGTTGCCACTCCCGTGGGTTGGCGCGGCTCCGGGCGATGCCTGCACCGGCGTCCCCCGCGGATAAACCCGGGCGAACTGCCGGGGAATGCGGGCTCCTCCCGGCAGCGGAGGGCTACAGCTCGTCGGGGCTCTCGAAGTCCTCGGCGTCGGGTTCCACCGCCTCGGACTGTTCCATCAGGGTGATCGCCACACCCAGGAAGTCGGAGTCGGTCACGATCCCGCGCAGCTCCCCCTCGCGGGTGACCGGCAGGCAGCTGCGCTTGCGGCGAACCATCAGCAGCGCGGCATGCCGTACGTTTTCGCGTTCGTCGACGGTTTCGGGATCCCGGATCATGATCTCCCGCACCACGCGGGCTTCGCCATTGCCGGCCACCAGCACGTCGGTCTGGGACACAAGACCGACCAGGGTGCCGGCCCCGTCCAGCACCGGCAGGTGTCGGATCTTGTTGGCGGCCATTGCCCGCCGGACCTCCTCGACGGTTGACTCGGGGCGCATGACCACCAGGTTCTGTCTCGGTGTCATGATGTCACTGACATCCAGCATGTCTTCAGGCCTCCATGGGCTGTGGATTCATTCTTTGCGCGGGGACGTCGCTACGTCTTGATGTGTGTCACAGATGTCGCCGACGCAGGATGCTATCCGGGCACGCGGGGCGCTCGATGCCGATGGAGCGCAGGCGGGCGCCCCGCGTCCATCGAGCAACCGCAGGCTGGCCAGGGGTCTGACGAAGTGCATCGTGCCGAGGGTGCACGGGGAATCCGGAGACCGCGGTCGCCGCGGCGGGTCGAGTTGCTATCATCGCAGTTTTGGCGGAGGAAACCCATGGCCGACGATCGCCCCGAACTTGAGATGCTGCACCGGGAACACGAACGGGCACTGGCCCTTTCCGAGCGGATCGCGGCCCTGGCCGCCGAGGGAAGCGACGCCAGCCGCGCCGAGGGCATCCGGCTGGTCAGGGACTACTACGCGCAGGAGCTGGAGGCACACCTTCAGCACGAAGAGCAGACGATGTTCGCCCCCCTGCTCAAGCGCGACAAGACCCATTTCGCCCTGTGCATGCGGCTCGGAAAGGACCACGGGGCGCTCCGGGCCCTCGCCACCGGCATGCACGCGGATACCCCTGCGGACGACCTGGACGCCTTTGCCCGGATACTGCGCGACCACACGCGGCTCGAGGACGAGGAATTCCTGCCCCTGGTGGCCTCCCTGTTTACGCCCGAGGAGTTCGCGGCGGTGCTGAATTTCACCCCGCTGCCCACCGCCGCCACCGGGACCGGCAGCGGTCACTGAACGCCCGCGCCGCCGAATGGCTCAGCCGGCGACCCTGGCCACACGAGTCCGCGAATGGACGCTCCAGCGCCCGCGAAGACCGCTGATGGGCCCTTGCGTCCCTGCGGGTTCTGCAGCCCCTCAACGGAACGGCGACATCGGCGGCAGGCTCTCCGGCCGCGTCATCCGGTCCATGTCCACCGAGATTCGGCTCATGGAGTCCGACATCACGCCGGACGCCCGCGTCATGCGGCCGGTCGAATCGTCCATGCCCCGGATGTCGATCGCCATCCCCCGAATGCTGATGGTCATGTCGTGCATGTCCGTCTGAATCCCGTGCATGTCCCGCGCCAGCAGCTCGGTGCGCACGCGGACCCGGCCCAGGTCATCGAGGATGCTGGCCTGGCCCTGCACCATGCTGTCCGCCATCCGGTCCATGTCGCCGACCATGTACTCCATGTCGCCGGTCATGGATGACACCTCCCGACCCATCTGGCCGACGGCCTCCGTCATCGCGCTCATGTCCCGGCCCATCTGGTACATGAACAGCCCCATTCCCGCGAAGGCAAGCGCCGCACCGGCCAGTACCACGCCGATGCCGACCACCCGGGCCATCCGGCCCATCCGGGTCATCCCCCCCTGCGGCATGTTTGTGGATGATGCCACCGTCGCCCCCGCTCCAACGCGCCGACCGGAGTCTGTCCGAGGCGCCGGCGCGCGCCGTCCCCGAAGACACCGGGCCACCTCTTCGCCATCCCGGGAGGATAGTCCATCCGGCGTGCGGGCGTTCCACGGTCGCCTGTCTCGCGCTGCTCCTGGCGCAATCCGCGACCCGGGGTGCCACAGGGGCCTGCAGGCACCGGCCTGCCCATTTGTTGGTCCCGGCCGTTACCCATAAACTTGCCGTCGATCCGTCCGGGCAGCGCCTGTAGCGCGGGGGCCACAACCGTCGCGATACACGCCGCCCCGCGCAATGCACCCCCTCCCGCGCTTGCCGGGCAGGTCCGGGGCGGGCACGCGGCGCCGATCCCGGCCGTCGTTCCCGGCCCTTCTCGCGCCGGCGCCACAAGGGCGCGGTCTTGCACGCTGACAAGCGAGGTTTGTGATGTTCGATCAGTTCACCGCACTGGCCTGGGACCGGGATCGGTTGCTCACCTTCCTGGAGCTGGGCGGTCCCGTGGTCGTTATCCTCCTGGGGATGTCGGTGCTGGCACTCACCATCATCCTGACAAAGATGGCGCATTTCTCCAGCGTGCGCGTCGGCCACCGGCGCACGGCGGAGAAGGCCCTCGCCCTGTACCGCGACGGCAGGCTGCACGAAGCGATCACACGCGCGGAACGCTCGCCCGATCCCGCGTCACAGCTTCTCGCCCGGGGCCTGCGCGGCGTTCGTCTGGGCCTGCCCGAACCCAGGGTGCGCGATGAGATGGTCCGTTACGGCAACGTGGCGCTGCAGGGCCTGCGCAGCGGGTTCCGGCCACTGGAGGTCATCGCTTCCCTGGCCCCCCTGCTGGGCCTGTTCGGTACCGTGCTGGGAATGATCAAGGCCTTTCAGGCCCTGGAACTGGCGGGCACTCAGGTGGACGCCGCGGTGCTGTCCGGGGGTATCTGGGAGGCCCTGCTGACCACCGCGGTGGGCCTCGCAGTCGCAATCCCGGTGGTCGCATTGCTGAACTGGCTGGAGGCACGCGTGGAGCGCCTGGGCCACCGCATGGATGACCTGGTGACCCGGGTATTCACGGACGACCTGTCCCGCGGATCCGTGCGCAGCAGGCCTGGACCACCGCCCACGGACGAGGTGCTCGCCGATGCCAACGCCGGCCGCTAGCACGCCGCGCATTTCTCCTCTCCCCGGCAAGCGCAGGGGCCTTCATGGGACGAAGCATATTCACGTCTTGTCCGTGGCCTTCCGGGTCTTCCGTGGCGCACATCTTCATCCTCGGGGGTCGCCGCCGCGCGCCATGACAGTTAGCCTGAACCTCGCGCTCAGCGCGCACGGAATACTCCCTTCCCGCTTGCGCGGGAGGGTTGGGGAGCGCGGGCGATACGTGACCGATCTTCCTCCTCTGGGGCGGCGCGCATGGCCATGATCGTCAAAGGGACTCGCCGGCGCGCATTGATCGGGTTGACTCCACTGATCGACGTCGTCTTCATCCTGCTGGTCTTCTTCATGCTGGCCTCCAGCTTCGTGGACTGGCGTGCCATCGAGCTCGCGGCGCCGTCTGCCGACACCGCCGGGGCGGGCGGCTCGGTCGAAGGCGCCCTGCTGGTGGAGCTGCGTGCCGACGGTCTGCGGTTCGCAGGGGAATCGCTCCCGCTAGCCACCATCATCGAACGGGTGGCCGCCAGGGTGGCCGCCGCGCCGGGCACCGCGGTCCTGGTAAAACCCGCGCCCGGCGTAAGCCTCCAGCGCTCCGTGGCCGTGCTCGACCGACTGGCGGAGACCGGCGCGGTCAACCTTTCCCTGGTCCGGGACGCGCAACCGTGATCGGCGACGGCCGCTTCTTCCGCCGCCAGCAACGGGTCCCGGACGAGGATGCCCGTGTGCTGCCGCTGATCAACATCGTGTTTCTGCTGCTGATCTTCTTCCTGATCACTGGACACCTGAGCATCCAGGCGCCCTTCGAACTCGAGCCGGTGCAGTCCGCGAGTGGCAGCCATCCGCACACCGACGACCTGACCGTCTTCATGGGGGCGGACGGCCGTCTCGCGATCGAAGGAGAATCAGTAACTCTGCCAGAGCTGGAGGTCCTGGTCGGCAACCGGCCAACCGCCTCCGGCGACGGTCCGGGTGTCCGTCTGCAGGCCGACGGGCGCACGGAGGCCATCCGAGTCGTCGAGGTGATGGAGCGGCTGCGCGCGTCGGGAATCGAAAGACTGGAACTGCTGACCCTCCCCGACCGATGACCGGCCCCAGCCTTCGACACTGGCTGACGGGCCTGGTCTTCGCATTGCTGGCACACCTGGCCCTCGCCGCAATCCTGATGAGCCTGCTGCAAGAGCAATCGCGGGAGGCGGCCTCCGGCGACCCCGCCGGCCTCGAGGTCACGCTGTTTCCCGGGTTTCGCGAGGCCATCCAGGCGATCGCGCCCGAGGACCCGACCGCGCCGGGAGGCGCTGCCGTGCCGGCTCCGCCCGCCCCGGTGCCGTCTGTGGATCCCCCGCCCGAGGCAGCGCCGGCGGCTACGGCCAGCCCCGTGCCCGTCCCGGAACCAGCCCCGCAGGTCGCGGTGGAGGCCGCGCCGTCGCTGGCGCCTCGGGAGGTCTCCCCCACCCGCGAGACGGAGTCCGTCGCCGAGCTGGTGGGGGCGAGTCCGGCACCGGAACCATCGCCGCCGGCAACCGCCGCAACACCCCACCTCCCCACCACCGACACTACGTTGACCCTCCAACCGTCCGCGGCACAACACCTGCCAGCCCGGCCCGCCGGCGGATCCTCCACCGCGCCGCTCGAGACGCTCCCCGCGCTCGAGCCTCAACTCGCAGTCCAGCCGCGGCCCACCGCATCCGAGGCCTCCCTGTCCCCGTCGCCGGTCGAGACGGCCGCCGCCGTGGAGCCGGAACTCGGGGCCGCACCGATGGTACCGGAGCCTGCGCTGGCGCCACCCGCCTTTCCCGTCGAGTCGGTCACAGCGAACGAGCCGGAGTCCGCGGACGAGCCGTTGCCAGCGGCTGCGTCCGCGGCTGCCGAGCCTCCGTTGGAATCACTGCCGGCGGAACCCGTGCAAACCACCGCGGCTGCGGATATCGCGGAGGCCGCCGTCGCGGCTGACGTACCCGTCAGGGCGGCATCGCCGGTGACCGCGGATCCGGTGCCGCTCGCGGCAGCTCCAATAGGCGCGCGGGAATCCGCCGCCGTGATGCCCCCGACCGCCAACACGGAAACGATTCCGTCTTTCGAAGGCGCCCAGCTGGCGCCGCAGACCGTGACCGGCGCCCGGGAGATCTCGCCCCCGACCGAGACCGCGGCAGAGGTCGCGCCCGCTCGCGACGCGGGCGCGGTACCGGATCAACCCGCGCAGGAACCCGCCCCGGAGACGCGTGAGGTCGCGGGAGCCGAGGAGCGGTATTTTGCGGCGCTCAGGGACTGGCTGGACCGGCACAAGGACTACCCGCGCATCGCCCAGCGACGCGGTGAGGAAGGTACCGTATGGCTCGCATTCACGCTGAACCGCCACGGCATGGTGGTGAACCACGCGATCGTGCGAAGCTCCGGCCACACGTTACTGGACAACACCGTCGAGCACCTGATCCGACGCGCGCAGCCGCTGCCGGCGATCCCGCCGGAGTTGGGGACCAACCTGCTCGAGGTGAGGGTTCCGATAGAATTCCGTCTCGAGCGCTGACCCGAAACGAAACCGAATGCGCCAAGGACCAACCGGCGTCCCGCCCGTTTCACCGCATCGACCTGAACATCCAACGAGCAAGGAGAACACTCATGCGTCCTGCCATTGCGTCACACCGCTCCTTCCGCCTCGGCCGTGGCATCTTCCCGCTGCTGCTGATCGTCCTCTGGGCGCTCGCTCCGGCCCCCGGGCTCGCCCAGGATGCCGGATCCCTGAACATCCAGCTGAACAAGCTGGAGCCGGACGGCGACGCCTGCCGCGCCTACATCGTGCTCGAGAACCGCGGCGCGCAGTCCTTCGAGGCGCTGCGGCTCGACCTGGTGATGTTCGACACCGACGGCGTGATCGCCCGGCGGCTGGCGGTGGACGCTGCCCCCCTGGCGGCGGGCCGGACCAGCGTCCGGGTATTCGCCATCAGCGGCCTCGCCTGCGGGGACATCGGGCGTGTGCTGCTGAACGATGTGCTCAACTGCGCGGATGCCGATGGCGAGATCCGGGACTGCATGGAGCGGATCACGCCCGAGAGCATCGCCGACGTGCCGTTCATCAAGTAGACCGCGCGAGACAGTCGACCCGCCCGGCCCCCGAGGACATCCGTAGGAGCGGCTTCCAGCCGCGATGCGGCGTTGTGGTGAGTGCCCACGGCCATCGCGGCCAGAGGCCGCTCCCACA
>NZ_JAWLHP010000005.1:17004-22684 GCF_041690275.1 Thioalkalivibrio sp. | reverse complement strand
CGCTCCCACAAAGGCCGCTCCCACGAAGCCGCTGCCACAAAGGCCGCTCCCACGAGGCCGCTCCCGCGAGGCCGTGTCAGGGGCGGCGCTCCATGGGGAGGTAGTCGGTCAGCCCGTTCCCGGTGTAGATCTGCCGGGGCCGCGCGATGCGGCCACCCGGCGTCTGCTGCTGTTCCCACCAGTGGGCGATCCAGCCGGGCAGCCGGCCGATCGCGAAGATCACCGTGAACATGTTCGTCGGGATCCCCATCGCGCGCAGCAGGATGCCACTGTAGAAGTCCACGTTCGGGTACAGCTTGCGCTCGACGAAATAGGGATCGGACAGCGCGATCTCCTCCAGCTGGCGGGCGATCTTCAGTAGCGGGTCATCGCCCGAGATCTGCGGCAGCAGCTCCTCTGCCACCTTCTGCAGCATCTGGGCGCGCGGGTCGAAGTTCTTGTACACGCGATGGCCGAAACCCATCAGCCGCACGTTGCTGTCCTTGTCCTTGGCCAGTCGCAGGTACTCCTCGGGCGTAATATTGCCCTGGTGGATCTGCTCCAGCATGTTCAGCACCGCGACATTGGCTCCGCCATGCAAAGGTCCCCACAGCGCAGAGACTCCTGCGGCACAGGATGCAAACAGGTTGGCTCCGCTCGAGCCCACCATGCGGACCGTCGAGGTCGAGCAGTTCTGTTCGTGATCGGCGTGCAGGATCAGGATGAGATTGAAGGCCTTGCGCACGAGGATGGGACAGACGTACTGACTGTAGGGCTGCGAGAACATCATGTGCAGCAGGTTGGGCACGTAGCGCAGGCCCGGGTCGGGGTAGACGTAGGGAAGCCCGCGCGAGTGCCGGAAGGCATAGGCGGCAATCGTGCGGATCTTGCTGATCAGGCGTGCCGCCGCATGCCGCAGCTCGCCGTCGTCCTCCAGCTCATGCAGATCCAGGTGATAGCAGGACAGGGCGTTGATCATTGCCGACAGGGTGGCCATCGGCGGCGCCGAGCGCGGGAAGCCCTCGAACTGGTGCTTCATGCTCTCGTCGATGTGCGCGAAGCGGGTCAGGTCCTCGGAAAAGTCCTTGTACTCGGTCTCGCTCGGCAGATGTCCGAAGATCAGCAGCCAGGCAACCTCGATGAATGTCGGGCTGTCCACGAACTGCTCGATCGGAATCCCCCGGTAACGGAGGATGCCTGCATCGCCATCAATGAAGGTGATCGCGCTGGTGCAGCTACCGGTGTTCCCGTAGCCGGGATCCAGCGTGATGTGTCCGGTCTCGGCGCGCAGACGGCCGATATCGATTCCGCGCTCGCCTTCGCTGCCTTCCACGACGGGCAGGGTGTACTCGTTCCCGTCGAGGGACAGGACCGCGGGCTCCGAGGCAATCGGATTCGGATTGAGGGTTTCATTCATCGCATGGGCTCCCGGAGGGAAAGATGAGGTCAGCTTCGCGCGGAAGCGATGGAGCCATCATGGCAGAAGCCGAGCATTCGCATGAAGGGGCAAGGCAAGATTACGGGGTGCATCGGACGTGTAGACGGCAGGGGCCCGTCCGGCACGCCGTCTCCGGGATCCACTGTGCGGCGGCTGCGCACCGCATCGCGTGGCCGGCGCGGGTCCAGCGGAATCCGGCGCGGATGGGCCGCGCCGACAGCAGCTTCCGCTCCATCCAAAGGGGCGTATCATGGGTTTCAGGCCGATCCGGCTGTTTGCCAACAGGAGGAAGACGACATGCGCTACATGCTGCTGTTTGGAATCGCCCTGGGGCTGCTGCTTGCGGGCTGCCAGCCCAACGACACCGACGTGCCCGAGCCCACCGCTCCGGAGGAGGTCGAACCGCCACCGCAGGTCAGCCCGACGCCACCCCCCGAGACCGAGGCGCCGCCTGCAGAGGACTCCGCTTCCGAAGCGATGCCCGGGAGCGAACCGCCGCCTGATGAAGAACCGCCAGCCACTGGAGACGCCGCGCCCGAAGAGGATGCCGAGGCGGCAGAGCTCTGGGATCGTGCCCAGCAGCTCGCTGAAGAGGCACAGAAACAGACCGAGGAAGCCCTGCGTGTCGGACGTGAGGAAGGCGGGGAAGCAGCGGAGACGGCAAGGGATGCAGCGGCGGAGGCCCGGGAGGACGCCCGGAGGGCCTGGGAAGCAGCCCGGGACTACGCAGGAGAGACCGGGTCCGATGCGCGTGAAGCCGCGGAAGCGGCCTGGTCCGAGGCCACCTCGGCCTGGGACCGCCTGGTGAACGAGGAGCCGCCGGAACAGTGAGCCATATTCGGGGTGGTGCGGCGCTGATCGGCCATCAACAGCACGTCACTAACGATCATCGCGATCCGCGCCACCCCGAAGGATGAAGGCGCAAGTGCCGCATGCAGTGCGGCGACTTGCCGCCGGCTCATGGTCGGCCGCTGAGGCTACCGGCACACCGTGCTGCCAGCACTGAATCACGGCCTCACTGAACCCGGCATCCCACCAGCTGCAGCCGCTGACCCGGCCGAATCAGGTAGCGCGGGCCAGCAATGCCGTTCGCTTCGGCGACCGTCCGCAGGCTCGGGCATCCCTGGCGGTTTACGATCGTCGACAGGGTATCGCCGCTGCGCACGGTGTAGGTCCGCACCGCCAGCAGGGCGCGGCGCTCCTCGCGGGAGGCGTGCAGACGACGCGCGAGCTCCTTGCGCGCGCCGTTCAGGCAGGACTCCGGGTACCGCGCCGCGATCGCGGCCGGCGCCTGAACCGCGGAGCCGCCCGGAAGACGCACATCGTGATCCTGATGCGGATTGAGATTGCGCAGCGTCCGGAACCATCCGGCACGGCTGCCCTCCTGCCCGAGACAGATCGATAGTTCGGCGAGAGTCTTCGGTTCCGCCAGTTCGATCTGTGATGGCACGGCATCCACCTCCGGGAATGCGACGCCATGGGTCTCCGGGTCCTGGAACAGCAGGGCCGCCGCCAGCACGTAGGGGACGTACTCCTGGGTCTCCCTCGGCAACTGCCGGAAGAAATCCGGGTTCCAGAAGCTGGGTTCATCGAGCGCGCGGGCCAGGCGCAGGACCCGGGTCTCTCCGAGATTGTATGCGGCCAGCGCCAGCGTGAGATCGCCCTGATGCTCAATGAACCGCTCCCCCAGATAGGCCACGTTGGCCCGGGTGGCAGCCAGCGGATCAAAGCGCTCGTCGCGTTCTCCATCGATGCGCAGGCCCAGGCGCAGCGCGGTATAGCCCATGAACTGCAGCGGTCCCGCCGCGCCCATCCGCGACACCGAGTGCACGCGACCGCCCGATTCCTTCGCGAGGATCCCGAACAGCAGGGCCTCCGGCAGACCCGCCTGCGCGTACACCGGCCACATCAGGTGACGCATGTACATGTACTGCTCGTAGGCGTCGATCAGCGTCGGCCGCATCCACGTCAGCCAGTCGTTCAACGCCGCCGCGATCAGGCTGTCCCGTTCCGCAGTCCATGGGATGCCCGTGTCGTTCAGCGCCCGGTCCAGGCTCCCCGAATACTCGGCCAGGGCCCCCCGGGTCTGCCCGTTCTGTTCCGCCCCAACCGTGCTCGCGAGACCGGCCAGCGCCATGGCGACCCAGCAAACCCTGATCCAGTAGCGAAACGACCCGCCCATATCCTCTCCTCTCCAGTAAAGGATGGTAGTCTCGCCGCGGCGGCGGCTGGAGGCCACCCCTCGGTGGTCATCGCACTCGCGCATGTCCGGAATGCAGCCCGTGCCACCGATCCGGTGGACCGGCCCGCCCCCCGCGGCGTTCCCGGGGGAACGGGCGGGCCGCTTCCGGGTCCCATGCCGCGTGACCGCTCCCGACGCAAGGAGGCACTGTTACTCGAATGGCGATCGAAGTCTCGGAACTCACCAAGAACTTTGGCCCCGCCACCGCCGTGGATGCGGTCAGCTTTGACATCGCGACCGGCTCGGCCACGGCCCTGCTGGGTCCGAACGGCGCCGGCAAGACCACGACCCTGGCAATGCTCCTGGGCCTGATGACGCCCACCTTCGGACATATCCGCGTGCTTGGTGCCGACATGCTTCGTGACCGCTACGCAGTGCTCAACCGGATGAACTATGCGTCCCCCTACATCGACCTGCCCCAGCGCCTGACGGTGCGCGAGAACCTGGTCGTGTACGGACGCCTTTACGGCGTGCGCGGACTCAAGGCGCGCATCCACCAGCTGGCGGAGGAGCTCGAACTGGAGTCCCTCATCAACCGGCCCTACCGGGAGCTCTCGGCCGGCCAGCGGACCCGGGTCGCGCTGGCCAAGGCGCTGATCAACGAACCGGAACTCCTGCTCCTCGACGAACCCACCGCCTCACTGGACCCGGACACCGGAGATCGCATCCGGGGCTGGCTCGAGGCATACCGGGCGCAAACCGGTGCGACCATGGTACTGGCGTCACACAACATGCCCGAGGTCGAACGTCTCTGCGACCGCGTGCTGATGATGCGGGGCGGCCGCATCGTCGATGACGGAACGCCGGAGGGGCTGAGGGCGCGCTACGGGCGACGCAACCTCGAAGAGGTCTTCCTGGACGTTGCCCGCCATGGCTGACCGCCACGGAGCGCCGCGCCCCGGTACCCGGCAGGGCCTGGGGGAATCGCTGAACCGCAGCTACGCGATGCTGCTGCGGCATGTCTATCTCCTGCGGGGTTCCTGGCCCCGAGTGCTCGAACTGGCCTACTGGCCGGTAATGCAGATGATCCTCTGGGGCTTCATCACGCAGTTCTTCACCGGACACAGCGAGTGGGTGGCGCAGGCGGCCGGGCTGCTCCTCGCGGCCGTGCTGCTGTGGGACGTGCTGTTCCGCGCCCAGCTCGGCGTGACCCTGCCCTTTTACGAGGAGCTGTATTCGCGGAACCTCGGGCACCTGTTCGTGAGCCCGCTGCGTCCGTGGGAGCTGATCGCGTCACTGCTCGGAATCAGCACGCTGCGCACCCTGATCGGGGTGGTGCCCGCAGCGCTCCTTGCGATCCCCCTGTACCATTACTCGATCTTCACGATGGGTCTACCGCTGATCGTATTCTTCGTGCAGCTGCTGGTGACCGGATGGGCGCTCGGCCTGATGATCAGCGGCCTGGTGCTGCGCTTCGGGCTCGGCGCACAGAGCCTGGCCTGGGTGGCCATCTTCGCGCTGGCACCGATCTCGGGCATCTACTACCCGATCGAGGTGCTGCCCGCATGGCTGCAACCGCTGGCGCTGGCGCTGCCCTCCGCCCATGTCTTCGAGGGCATGCGGGCGGTCTTGCTCGACGAGGGCTTCCACACCGGCCACTTCGCCGCCGCCCTGGCCCTGAACCTCGTCTATCTCGTGCTCGGGGCGGCCCTGTTCATGCGCGTATTCGCGCTGGCACGCGAGCGCGGCCTGCTGCTGCACAGCGGCGAGTAGGTCGTACCGGTCCGCCATACGCACCGGTTCGCCGGTAGGTGCGGATCACAACGCCCTCGTCCAGCCCGTAGGGTGGGCAAAACGAAGTGTGCCCACCACCGACCGGCATGCTCAGAACCGTGGGCCCGCTGCGCTTGGCCCACCCTGCGCACCGGATCGCAGGTAGATGCGGATCACGACCCCCTCGTACAGCGCCTGTGGTGGGCCCGCTGCGCTTGGCCCACCCTACGCACCGGATCGCAGGTAGATGCGGATCACGACCCCCTCGTACAGCGCCTGCGGTGGGCCCGCTGCGCTTGGCCCACCCT
>NZ_JAWLHP010000005.1:15011-16904 GCF_041690275.1 Thioalkalivibrio sp. | reverse complement strand
TACGCACCGGATCGCAGGCAGATGCGGATCACGACCCCCTCGTACAGCGCCTGTGGTGGGCCCTCTGCGCTTGGCCCACCCTACGCACCGGATCGCAGGCAGATGCGGATCACGACCCACTCGTACAGGCCGTAGGGTGGGCAAAACGAAGTGTGCCCACCACCGACCGGCAGGGTCAGAACCGTGGGCCCGCTGCGCTTGGTCCGCCATACGCACCGGTTCGCCGGTAGGTGCGGATCACAACGCCCTCGTACAGCCCGTAGGGTGGGCAAAACGAAGTGTGCCCACCACCGACCGGCAGGGTCAGAACGGTGGGCCCGCTGCGCTTGGCCCACCCTACGCACCGGATCGCAGGTAGATGCGGATCACGATCCAGTCGTACAGCGCATGGGTGATCCCCACCACCACCAGATTCCCCGTGACGTGATAGACCACGCCGAGGTAGATCCCGATCAGGGTGGCAAAGAGAAAGTAGAACCCGGAGATGTAGTGCGCGAGCCCGAAAACGATCGCGGCCAGCAGAATCGCCAGTGCCACGGGCAGATGTTCCGCGAGCCCACCCTGCAGCACGCCACGCAGCAGCATCTCTTCCCCGAAGCCTGCCAGGAGTGACAGCAGCGCCACCGAACCGGCCGGCGCATCCCGAAACAGCGTCTGCAGGAAATCGCGCACCTGGGCCTCCAGCACCCGATACACCCGCAGCCCGCTGCCCGCCAGCAACGCCAGCAGGCCCAGCATCGGCAGGGTGGCGAGCACGCCCATCGCAACCGCATCGACCGTCCATTCGAAGCGACCGAGCACCGGTATGCCGAGCAGGACACCGAGCAAGAGCGCAAGGGGGATCAGTGCCGCCTGGAAGAGCATCCCCGCCCGCAACGGGTGGCGTTGCACCAATTGGCGCAGGTCCATTCGCATCCCTCCTTCCGACGTGAGCCGAATGCCTCCCACGATAACCCATGCGCCCTCCGCTCCTGACCGGAGGCCGAATCCGGGTCCATGGCTGACGCCACGCGGCGGGAGCAGGAGAGGACGGGTCGGCATTCCTTCCGTTCAGAGAGGGTTCAGACGCCTCCCCCTATCCTGAGTCCGACCTCGGGGAAGAACCCGGGTCCGGCAGAAGGCGCCAGCGCGGTTCTGCCGTTGCGGTGTCCGGCTCGTGGAGGCCATTCAACCATCCGGAACGCCGGAAACCCTGCAAGAGACACTCACTGAAGGCAGCAACCAGGAGAACCTGAAGATGAAAGACGCCAAGACCCCGATCCTGCCGCTCGCGCTTGCCGCGGCTTCCCTTTTTGCATTGACCGCCGGCCCGGTTTCCGCCGCGGGCAGCAATATGAACACCACCATCCAGGAAGGTCGCATCAACACCAACGACACCCGGCAGATCGGGTCCCTGAACGACAACGCGACCTATCAGGAAGGCCGTGACAACGCCAACCGCACCCGGCAGCGGGGCGATCACAACTGGAACCAGTCGGGCCAGTTCGGGCGTTACAACTACAACGAGACCCATCAGTACGGCTTCACCAACCGGAGCCACCTCACCCGCGGTCGCGGGCGCAACTGACCTCGGACGGCGCCCGCCCGCCGGGCGCCGCAACCCGCGAAACCCAGAGAGGCATACCCATGAAGAACCCGATTCCGATCCTCGGCCTGGCTGCGCTGCTGCTGTCACCGCTCGCCGCCGCCACCGTACCGGGCGAGCGCAGCCAGGGCCCCTGTTTCCAGGTGAACATTCAGAACGACTCGCAGAATCGTTCCAGCCTGCGCCAGAACTGCGACATGAATTTCGCACGAACCGTCCAGGCCGGCCCGGACAACGAGGCACGCACGGAACAGCGCGGATACATCAACAGCAGCAAGGTCAGGCAGTACCGCAGTCCCTCCTACCGC
>NZ_JAWLHP010000005.1:0-14911 GCF_041690275.1 Thioalkalivibrio sp. | reverse complement strand
CGAACCGTCCAGGCCGGCCCGGACAACGAGGCACGCACGGAACAGCGCGGATACATCAACAGCAGCAAGGTCAGGCAGTACCGCAGTCCCTCCTACCGCAGTCCCTCCTACCGCCGACCGCCAACCCCCTGACGGAATGCGGCCCCGGCTCCTGCCCGGCATACGCGACACCCGAGCCCGCGATCGCGGGACGATGCCGCGCCGCCGGTACCGGGGAGCCCAGCCGCACACGCTCCGCACCTACCGATCCCCCAAGATTCAAGGAGACCGACATGAAGTCTCGATCATCCAGCGTCACGACGATGGGTCTCGGCATCCTGCTCGTCCTTGCCGCGCCGGCGGCGGCGCAGTCGAACGGCAATGACACGGTCCAGGTGGGCCAGGTGAACATCAACCGGACCAGCCAGTGCGGCGACACGAACACGAACCGGACCGATCAGGAGGGTCGCGTGAACATCAATCAGACCAGCCAGCGAGCCTGCGTGCAAACCGGGCACGGCGCACGGCGACCACCCCCCGGCCACGATAGGCGGTCCACCGGCCGTCCGGCACATGCCGCCGCGGGCCGGTGGTGAACTGCGCAACGCTCCGTCGCGGTCGTCGAAAGGCCGCCGGGCGCCGGATCGCCGCGGTCGCGGGGATCGCCCTGGTGCTGATGACCCTCGGGCAGGGTAGCGCCGGCTGCGCGGTCGCCCGGGTCTCGGGCCCGGCCGAACGGCCGGCCGATACCGCGACGCCACCGGTCCCGCTGACCGGTCACACCCGGATCATCCGGTACCCGGACGGCCACGCGCTGATCAGCCATGACAGCTACGGCACGGACATCACCGTGCAGCGCGCGCCGGGGTCCTTGGGGCCCGAAGGCCACGCCTTGGGACCGGAAGGATTCGATCGCCGACACCTCAACCCGGACACCGGAATGCGTCTGGTACCGCCGCCCGTCCATCACCCGGACCGGCCCGATCCGTCACTCAGAGACGAATACCGCCGGCGCATGCTCGAGCGCCTGGACGCACGACCCTGAGCGAGAGCACCTGGGCCACCGTCGCTCGCCGAACGGACCGGGACGTCCGCATCCGCGGTCGCGAGCGGACCACGGCACCGGCACGGGCCCTCACCCAAACCGTGCCGGTCTCCCGGTGCTCCCGGCGTTCACGACGGCGGGCGGTTCTCCTTCTCCCGGTTCTGCTCGCGGCGGATCAGGCGGACGATGTCACTCAGCTCGTCGGTGATGAATTTCAGCAGATCGTCCATCGTGAGCATCCCGCAGAGATTGCCCCCCGGGTTGACCACCGGCAGGCGCCGGACGCCCATGGCACGCATGCGCATGATGGTCTCCCAGATCCCGTCGGACTCGCGGGCGGTCAGGAGTTCAGGAGCGACGATGTCCCCGGTGACCAGAGCCTCCTCCGGCACCTCCTTCGCCATGATCTCCACCACCAGATCCCGGTCGGTCACGATTCCCACCGGCTTCATCGGGGCACTCGAGCCCTCGTCCACCACCACCACGCTCCCAACGTGATGATTTCGCATCATTCGGGCGGCATCGTAGACCGATGCATTGCGATCGATCACCACCACTTCTCTGTTGCAGATCTCCCCGACCGACATCTCGTCTTCTCCAGCTAGCGTTTGTTGTTCTTTAACGGCGCCGAAACGCCGTGGAGGCCGCGGCCAGGCGCAGCGCCCGTTTCCCCTTCTCCTGCGCGCGACAGCAACCCCGGCCCCTCCGGTGAAGTGTCCCGCCCATGGCTTGCACCCGTCAACCGAGCGCCATGCCAATCCGGCATGCCCCGGCTTCCGACCCGACGGTCGGGGCGGCCTGGAGTAAGCAAAACCCTTCAGGGCTACACTACCCGGTGCTTCTGCCGACACAACGTCAAGAGGTCAGGAACGAGAGTCTGCCGAGAGCGGTGCAGAAAGAGCGGCTTCGGGGTGCTGGACGAATGGCCAGGTATCGGAGCCAACGGTCCGTGACGGCCGCAGAGCCAGCCGCGCGGCAGGATGGAGTCTGAATGGAAGACAGGCAAGACGCCCATTTGATGCAGCAGGTTCGCCGCGAACAGGTCCGCATGGCCATCGAGGCGACACCGTTCTCCGTGATGACCGTGCTGATCGTCAGTACGATCCTGGCCGTGCTGCACTGGCCGGTGGTGGACGGGGCCACGATCCAGACCTGGGTCGTGGCGGTGTATCTGGTCAGCGCCTACCGACTGCTGGTCACACTGTATTTCCTTCGTGCCGACCCGCCCGCGGACCGGATCCGGCCGTGGTCGATCGCGGTTCGGACGGGCGCGTTTCTGGCGGCCCTGATCTGGGGCAGCGCGGGCTTCTTTCTGTTCGCGTCCGGGAGCCCCCCTCATCAGATCCTGCTCGCCCTGATGATCGCGGGTGTCTCCGCGGGAGGCGTTGCCTCGATGGCCGCAATGCGCGGAGCGGCCTTTGGCTTCGTGTTTCTGGTCAATGTCCCGTTGGCCTACCGCTTCTTCGAGGCATCCGACGGCCTCGGCCAGGCCCTGCCCGTTGTGGTGCTGGTGTTCATCGTCTTCATGCTGAGCGTCGCCCACCGCTTCAACCGGAACCTCACCGCGATGATCGTGGAGCGCTACAAGCGGCAACTGTCGCAGCAGCGCGAGAAGACGCGTACCCGGGTTCTCGAGCTGCTTGCGCAGGCTGCCCCTCTGAAACGGATCCTGAAGTCGATCGTGCATGGCATCGAGGACGAGGACCCGAGTATCCGGGGCAGCATTCTGCTGCTGGACGAATCCGGGAGCCGGCTCGTCACCGCTGCGGCCCCGAGCCTGCCACTGGCGTACGTCGAGGCCGTGGACGGGCTCGAGATCGGCATGAATGTCGGCTCCTGCGGCACTACCGCCTACACCCGGAAGCGATTCATCGTCGAAGACATCGCGCAGCACCCGGCGTGGGAACCCTACCGCCAGCTTGCGGCCCGCACGGATATCGCCTCGGCCTGGTCCGAACCGATTCTCGCTTCCTCCGGCAGGCTCCTTGGCACCCTCACGCTCTACGGGCGCGCACCGCATCACCCCGATGCGCGGGAACTGTCGATGCTGTCCCAGGCCGCGAATCTGGCCAGCATCGCGATCGAGCGAAGCAAGACCGAGGAGGCCCTGCGGCTCGCGGCCCTGGTCTACGAGAAGTCCAGCGAGGCCATGATGATCACCGACGAGAAGAACCGGATCGTCGCGATCAACCCGGCCTTCGTCGAGACCACCGGGTATACCCAGGAGGAGGTCGTCGGCAAGCAGCCGAACCTCCTGCAATCCGGTCGTCACGACCGGCATTTCTTCGAGTCCATGTGGGAGGAGCTGCACGTCAGCGGGCGCTGGCAGGGCGAGATCTGGAACCGGCGCAAGAACGGCGAGGTGTTCCCGGAGTGGCTCACGATCAACACCATTCACGACCCTCAGGGACGAGTGCACCGGCGCGTGGCCCTGTTCTCCGACATCACCGAGAAGAAGAAGGCCGACGAACTCATCTGGACCCAGGCGAATTATGATGCGCTGACCCACCTGCCCAACCGCCGCCTGTTCGTCGACCGGCTGGAACAGAGCATCCGGCGCGCATCCCGTGACCGCGAGCGCATCGCCCTGCTGTACATCGACCTCGACCGCTTCAAGGAGGTGAATGACACGCTCGGTCACACCCTGGGAGACGAACTGCTCGTGGAGGCCTCGAAACGGCTCGGTGACTGCGTGCGCGACTCCGATACCGTCGCGCGCATCGGCGGCGACGAATTCACGGTCATCCTGAACGAACTGAAGGATGTCGACTCGCTCTGCCGCATCGCCAAGAAACTGCTGGAGGTGCTCAGCGACCCCTACCAGCTCCGGGAAGAACAGGCGTATCTTTCCGCGAGCATCGGGATCACGGTCTTTCCGGATGACGGCACGAAGGCCGACGTGCTGCTGAAGAACGCGGACCAGGCAATGTTCGCGGCCAAGCAGGACGGCCGCAATCGATTCAACCACTTCACCGGGGCGATGCAGGAGGCCGCCAATCGCCGCATGCGCCTGGTTCGGGACCTGCATCGTGCCCTCGCCCGGAACCAGTTCCAGGTCTATTACCAGCCGGTGGTCGACCTCGCCACGGGCCGCATCGAAAAGGCGGAGGCGCTGCTGCGCTGGGAGCACCCCGAGCGCGGCTTCATCAGCCCTGCGGACTTCATCCCGGTCGCGGAGGAGACCGGCGCAATTCACCAGATCGGCAACTACATCTTCAAGGAGGCGACCCTCAGGGCGCGGGAATGGCGCAAGCGGTATCATCCCGGGTTCCAGATCAGTGTGAATCGCTCGCCGGTGCAGTTCTTCGCCGACGGCCCGACCGAGGACGACTGGCTGGAACACCTGCAGTCGATCCAGATGCCCGGGGAGGCGGTGGTGGTCGAGATCACGGAAGGGGTCCTGCTCCGGGCCGCGGTAAACATCAACGAGAAGCTGCTCCGCCTCCGCGATGCGGGCATCCAGGTGGCGATCGACGATTTCGGCACCGGGTATTCCTCGCTGGCCTACCTCAAGCGCTTCGACATCGACTATCTGAAGATCGACCGGACCTTCGTCAGCAGCCTCGAGACCGACAGCAGCGACCGTGCGGTGTCGGAAGCCATCGTGGTGATGGCTCACAAGCTCGGATTCAAGGTCATCGCCGAAGGTGTGGAGACCGAGGGTCAGCAACGCATCCTCACCGAGATCGGCTGCGATTACGGCCAGGGCTACCTGTTCTCTCCGCCGATCCCGACCATTGCCTTCGAGTCCATGCTCGAGATTCAGGATTCCAGCCGACAGCTCGCCAACGGGTAGACCCGTGGCGGCTGTTCCTCGGTGTGCGCGACCGGGTCATTGGCGGTCCATCCCCTGTCCGCCCGCATTGAGGGGTCCGGACGAACTTGCGATACTCCGGCGACCGTCCCGATGGCGAACCAGGGGGCGGGGCTCGCCTTCTGAGCGCAAGTCGCGCAGACCACGCCTGCACCCTGACAAGGGGGGACTACCCGGATGAATGAGCATCAGTGGCCAAAGGGCGCGTGTTGAGCGGCGTCCGGGCAGTGATCCTCGACCTCGACGGCACCTTGCTGCACAGCAACGATGCCCATGCCCAGGCCTTCGTGGAGGCTGCCCACGAGATGGGCCTGAATATGGAATTCGACCGGATCCGGTGGCTGATCGGCATGGGTGGCGACAAGCTGATTCCGAAGGCCTTCGGCTTTACCAGCGACAGCGGGCCCGGACAGAAGCTCGGTGCCACAAAGACCCGAATCTTCATGGACCGCTACCTCACGCAGCTCCAACCCACTCCCGGGGCCCGCGCGCTGCTGCTGCGTCTGCGCGATGAAGGCATCCGGCGCGTGCTGGCCACCTCTTCGAGCGAGTCCTCCGTGCAACCTCTGCTCTGTCAGGCCGGTATCGAGGACCTGATCGAAGACACCAGCTCCTCGAGCGACGTGCGCGCCTCGAAACCGGATCCGGAGCTCGTCAAAGCGGCACTGGACAAGGCGGACGCACCGCCATCGCAGGTGGTGATGCTGGGCGACACCCCATATGACGTCGAGGCCGCGACACGCGCCGGAATCCGAATCATCGCCCTGCGCAGCGGCGGCTGGACGGACCGGCAATTGCACGGTGCGTCGGCGATCTACGACGACCCCGCAGACCTCCTGGAGCATTTCGAGACATCGCCGCTGGCCTAGTGTCGGCCTCTTTCACAAGGACCGGATCGACGCCCCTGCCCGCTCAGGCTGTTAACGGGTACCGCACCCTGATTCCCGGAACCCGCGGCAACGAATCCTGGAATAAATCATCCCCAGCGTCTCTCTACAGCGCGGGAGCAAGGCGGAAGGCTTGCCCCCTGCACTCCCGCCAACGGGTGCGCACCAATCCGGCCAGTCCCGTCAGCTCGACAACGGGTATACATCACAGAGGCCGTGAGACCAATCGAAAAGACTGCCAAAAGTCGAACAGGAGGAGTTTGTCCCATGAAACCAATCAGAATAGTCACCCTGACCGTGCTCGCGCTGATCATGACTCTGCCCGCCATGGCCACCGCCAGCGACTTCGAATACGGGATTCACAAGGTCGTCTACCATGTGAATTATGACGACGAACGCCGCTACATGGCAGCAACCGGAAACATTCAGAACCATATCAATGCCGTCGGGGCCGACAATATGGAGATCATGGTCGTGATGCACGGCGATGGCCTCGGATTGCTGCAACATGCCAACGAGGACGAAAACCTGCGGGCCCGGGTTGAAAACCTGAAGATGCAGGACGTGCAGTTTCTCGTCTGCGCCAACACCCTGAGCGGCCGGAACATCGCGCTGGATACGCTGTACGATGCCTCCGCTGACGACATCATCCCCAGCGGCGTGGCGCACATTTCCTATTTGCAGAATCAGGGCTTCAGCTACAGCAAGCCCTGAGCCGTTGCCCCCATGGCCCACTGACTACTGCACGTGAAGCCCGGGCCTCTGGCCCGGGCGAACCGTGGGCAACATCCCGTACGGATCCGACCCGGACCTTCAGGTCCCGATGTATGTCCAGCCCCGATGCAGGCGATCGACGATGTGATCCACTGCCGTGGTCGAGGTGTCGGCCTCCTTCACCAGGACCGGCTCGATCCCCTGCTCGCGCAACCGCTCGATGCTGTTCGCGCAGGCCAGGAAACGAAGGTTCTCGTATTCACGACTCATTTCGGCGATCCGCTCGGCGTGGGGCGAAACGGACGTCCGGAGGAGATCCAGCCCCCCTGCGTTGGCGAGTACGTCGACCGCCACCGGCGTGCCGCGGCCCGACGCGAACAGACGCTCCGCCTCGTCCAGGATCGATACGAACCCCTCGGCATCCGAACGATCGATGTGCAGAACAACCCGGAGACTCCCGGCCTCCTCTTGTGCGGCCAGCACGGCACCGGCCAGTGCATGACCAGGACGCTGGATTTCCTGGACGAACCAGCCCGTCAGAAAGCCGCCCAAACCCAACAGCAGCGAGGCCGCCACCGCGTGGGAGGGCCGGATCCAACCACGCCGGGCCGCGGTACCGCGGTGCGCCGGCCGTGCCGGTGCACGGATGTCTTCGAAGGCCAGCTGGACCCATTCCTTGGACCGGCGCAACTCGTGAACCCGGTCGCGGAGGTCCGCATCCGACTCCATTGCCGTAAGCAATCTTTCGCGGTCCGCGCCTTCCAGTTGCGCATCCACGAAGGCGTGCAGCATGCTGTCGGAGAAACTCCTGTACCCAGTCACTTCACTCTCCTCAGCGACGTGCCATTTCGAACACCGTCGTCGTAGAAGCTGCGCAGCGCCGACTGGAGGAATCCGCGCGCACGGCTGAGTCGGCTCATCACGGTGCCGATCGGAATGTCCAGAATATCGGCCACCTCCTGGTAGGTGAACCCCTCGAGGTCGACCAGCGTCACGACCTCGCGTTGGCCCACCGGGAGCCGGGCGATCGCCCTGCGAACCCGAACCACCGCGGATTCCCGTTCGCTGGCCTGCTCCGGGTTGGAGTCGCTCAGCACCGGGTATGAGTCGAGGTCGCACTCCGGGCGCCGCTGTCTCTGAACCAGGCAGTGACGCCAGCCGTTGTGCATGATCGAGTACATCCATGCATACAGCCGATCCGGGTCACGCAACTGGTGTACCTTGTCAAGGGCCACCTCGAGGGTGTCCTGCACCAGGTCATCGGCACACATCGGATCGCTGCTCCACGCAAGCGCCACACGGAAAAGACGATCCCGGCTGGCGGCAATGCGCTTGCGCAGCATATGCGCGGTGCAGAAGGCTCCAAGGGGTTCCATTCTGACTGGATGACAGGGCTTGGCCTTTTATTCCCCGAACGACCAGGTACGAATCCTGGAATAAATCGACCCTCGCCTATCTCTAGGATCCAGTCACCTGGCCGGAAGGCTCGCTCCCGAGCCCTCCGAAACGGGAGCGAACCGGCCCGTGCCCTGAGTTGGGCAGCGGGCCACCATCAGGAAGACCGAAATATCCGTCGAAACGGCCTTCGGAAGACAAATGGACCCCAGAGTCCCCGTGTACAAATCAGGAACGCCAGAGGAGATCTTCGATAATGAACACCGTTCTGACCACGCTGCGTACATACACGCTCGCTGCTGCCTTGCTGCTGCTCGCCACGGGCGCCGCTGCCGCTGCTCCTGAAGGAAAACCCTTCGCCACTCACAAGGTCGTGCTCCAGATCAGTGACGGCAATCCGGCCCGTCAGACCCTGGTGCTGAATGTGGCGAACAACCTGATCAACCATTACGGCGCCGATAATGTGGATGTGGAGATCGTCGCCTTCGGTCCGGGTCTGAGCCTGCTCTTTGCCGACAACTCCAACAACGGGCGCATCGACTCCCTCGCCAATGGGCATGGCGTCCGCTTTTCCGCCTGCAGTAACACCATCGCTGCGGTGACCCGCAAACGAGGACAGGAGCCTGCCCTGACCCCCCGGGCGACGCGGGTCGATGCCGGTGTGGTCCAGATCATGGATCTGACCGCCGCCGGCTATCAACTCATCAAGCCCTAGCGCGACGTTGGTCAGATCCTGCATTTTGCCCGGGACACAAGGGCAAAAGGCAGGACCCGGCCCCGTGCCTTTCTCGGACGGAGAACACCGAGGGGCCGCGTCACGCTGGCGTACCCCGGCCCCGCCGTGGGCCGCGCATCAGGTAGCTCAGCGGATGCAGCACCAGCCAGGTGATCAGCGTCACGCCGAGCGCCGCCGCTATCAGCAATGCCCAGTCGGTGGGCGTGGCAACGAACGCGAGCCGCGAGTGGGTCGCCATGGGTAGCCACCACAAGGTGGAAAGCCCCGCCACCAGGGCGACGATCGCCACCGGACGATAGCGATGGGCGGTCATGCGATAGCCGCGCAGGCGCCCGAGCAACTGGGCAAGCACCAGCACGGCCAGAATGGTCAGAAGCAGTGGTAGAAAAGGCGGGATGGCATGGGCCATCACCGCCAAGATGCCGGCAAGCGTAAATTTCATCGCATGTCTCCTCAGACGCGTCCTTCGAGCATCGCGTAGTAGGCGGGCTGCAGCATGAACTCCTTGAGCACCCAGGCCGCCCAGGATTCTTCCCTGGGATCGATGAACGCGAACGACGGAAGGAAGGCCATGTCGTTGTCATAGCCGAACTCCACCAGCATTGCCCTGCCGATAGCCGTGATCAGCGGGCACGAGGTATAGCCATTATGGCGCAAGGGCAGCGGCCGGTCCTCCAGGAAGGCGGCGATATTGGCCTCGACCACGGGCGCCTGGGCCTTGACGCTGGCCGCGGTCTTGTTGATCGGCGCGCCGATCACGTCGCCGATGCCGAACACCTCCGGGTAGCGGTTGTGCTGCATGGTGTAGATGTCGGTATCAAGCCACTCCCCGGCGAAGGGCCCCTGCTGGGCGATCAGGTCGCTCGCCTTGACGAAGTCCGGCGCGCTCATCGGCGGTACCACATGGATGAAATCGAAGTCGCGCGTCTCCGTGCGGCCGTCGCGCCCGGTGAACTCGGCCTGGCGGGCCTGCGGGTCGATGGCGGACAGATGCCATCCGTGATGGCGGGCGATGCCATCGCGATCGAAGCGTTCCTTGAGGAACTCGTTGCTCCAGGGCTGGCTGAACATGTCGTCACTGGGGGTGAAATAATCCAGGGTGAAGTCATCCCGGTTGCCGACGCTCTTGATGCGCGACTGGGTGGTGAAGGTCATCTTGATCGGCGCGCCCGCGCACTTGATGGCCGTCTGGGGCATGGTGAAGAGCCCCTGGCCGCCACCGCTGGCCAGCCACGCGTCGATGGCATCGCTGGTGCGCGCAGCCGCCTGGTGACCGGCATAGACGCTGCCGATACCGTGGCTGCCAATCAGGTCCGTGGACATGCCGTCGATCCGGTCATAGTCGAGCTGCAGACCAGTGGCGACCACCAGAATGTCATAGTCCAGGGTGCTGCCATCGGCCAGCGAGATGCGACGCGCATCCGCATCGATACCAACCGCTGACTGGCTGAGCCAGTCGATGCCGGCGGGGCGAAAGTCGGCATTGGCGCGCACAGTGCGCTCGGCGTCCCAGAGGCCGGAGGCGATCATGGTCCAGCCCGGCTGATAGTAATGCTGCTCTCGTGGCTCCACCACCGTAATGCGGGCGCCCGAGAGGCGCGTGGCCAGGCGATTGGCCATCGACATGCCGGCAGCGCCGCCGCCCAGGATGACGATGCGAGCCCGGGTGGACACGGTATTGGCCCCCAGGGCGGAAAGCGGTAACAGAGCAGCGGCCATACCAGCCTTGAGCAGCTGGCGGCGATCCGGGCGCGGGGGATCGAGAGGGATCAGGGACATGAGTAGCTCCTGCGGGGTTGCCAGACGTCAGTGAGACAGCTACTTCATGCCATTTTAACGTAGCCCTGATCGACCTTCTCGCTCCTCGTTGATCGCCATCCTTCGGCGCAGGGTGGGCCAGGCGCAGCGGGCCCACCCTGCCGGCCTGCGTCCACGGCCAGCCGGCAGGGGCAGCACGGGCCTGTGAATCCCGACCCCCCGGATTGGGTCCACAGTCGGTCCGAATTCGCATCACGCCTGGCCCTGTTCTCAGCGAGAAGCCCGGAAACCGTCCCCGCGTGATCCTTGACCGCACCCTCGCGATCCCCCTTGCACCCGAACGTCCGGAATCCGGGCGGTTCCCATGGCGGTCCGTGCCTTGCAGCGCCGATCAAGGCACCCGGAATCACAGGTGACCGGTCTTCACGTAGATCAGGGTCTCCTGCTCGACCCAGGGGTTGTGCTGGCTATGGTGCGGACTGCGTATCCACGTCCCGGCGGGATAGCGCCCGTGTTCATCGATGAACTCGCCCGACAACACCAGGATCTCCTCACCGCCCCAGTGCCGGTGCGGCTGAAAATGCTCTCCGGCCGGCCAGTGCACCAGCGCCGTATGTTGGTTCTCGAAGCTGTGCAGATGCAGCACGCGCAGACCTCCGATGCCCGGCTGGAAGGATGCGGCGCAGGTATCTACCACCACCTTCTCGCGGTCCTCGGGTGCGAACTGTTCGAGCTTCACGAACAACGTGCAACCAGGGTCCGAGTGCGGCGCGTGGCGGGAACCGGGCGGGTTCCGCAGGTAGGTTCCGGCGGGATAGTCGCCGGTGTCATCGGAGAAAACGCCGTCGAGCACCAGGATCTCCTCGCCCAGCGCATGGGTGTGCGGCGGGAAACGGGTGCCGGGCTCGAACTGGACGATGCTGGTGGCACGGCCGGACTCGGCCTGCTCCCGCTCCAGCGGCTTGCGCACCACGCCGTCGGCGCGGCTACCACTCCAGGGCAGTGCCGCCGTCTCCACGACCACCGATTGGGACAGATCCAGGTTCAGGGCTTGCGTCATGTGTGCTCCGGTCGTTTAGGGAATTTCCGCACGAAACCCGCGGTGCAGCTGATAAGGACACGTCTTGAAGGGCCGATGGAGTTCAGGTCTCAATGATTATCCGCAAGCGGGGCCGTCAGGCTTACCGCACTCTCGAGATCGAACCTTGTCCTTCAGAACCGCATCCTGAACGTCGCATCAAGCAGCGGCGCCGGATCGAAGGAATCTTCGCGCAGCTTGTTGCCGCGGGAATCTTCCACGCGCAATTCGCCCTCGGCAATTGCCCCCGCGTACAGGACCGATGACGCCTGATTCGAGTCCACGCGAGGGCGTGACGCCGTACAACCAGCCGCCGGCCCCGTTAAACAGGAGCGGTGCGCCGAATCCGAAGCGCTGTACCTCACCCCAGGGCGCATCGCCGAACGCTGTCTGCCGCGAAAAGTCGTGGTCGAGGTAATCGTAGTTGAACGCGACACCGGCGCGATGGCCCGCTCCGAAGCCGGTGCTCGTGCCAACACGAATCGCGATGCCGGTGGCATCGAAGTCGCCACCACGGTCGAGCTCGGCGTCACCCTGCCAAACCGGGGTAACCGAGAAAGACGACCGCCAAGCCTCGGCGGCTACGCTGGCCCCGGGAGCCAGCAGCAAGGCGATCGTGGCCGCCGGAGGCGTCCAGTGATGGGCGTCACGACTGCCAAGGCGGCGTGGCACAGGTCTCCGATTGTGCAGCAGTTTCATGCCTTGGCGATCCCGCAACTGGTGCCCCCCCTGCCCACCAACTCATCGAGCAGAGGTCTTGCGTCAATCATGCCCGTTCCTCCCCCCGTGACACACCATGCGGTGGACACCGGACCCGGGAGGCGGTTCCACCGGCGCCTTGAAGGCACAGGTCTGCCGGCCTGCTCGCGTGCGCTCGCAGGCGCCGGAGACGCGCACCGTTGCTGTTGCAGCGCATCCGGTCCCGAGGCCGCTTTCGGCCGGACTGCACGACCCTCTTCGGCGACGCGCAAGCTGTCCTCAAGGGTCCGCCGGATCTTCCACGGGCCCCTTCCCCAGCCTCGCTCGCGCCCAGTTGAGCCCGTCAAGCACCCCGCGCCGGGTAATGAACCAGCGCTCCAGACGGTATTTGCCCGGAAAGTTGAGCAACATGACGCCGACGAGGATGGTGAGTGCTCCCTGGCCGGGGGTAAAAAGGAGCACAAGGCCGAAGGCAATAAGGACGGCGCCGACGACGTTCTTGAGGGCGACCACCAGGTAGCGCAGCAGGGGCCAGCGATAGAGCTCGCGCACGGGCTCGCGCTTTTCATGGGTGAAGTAGTCGGCAGGCATGCGGGCAATGAACCAGGCCACGCCGCCGATGCTGCCGAAGATGCTGAGCACGGATACGACGCCCAGCCAGAAGAGCGCCTCGGCGCTGACCTGCGGCCACATGGATGGATTCGTCTCCCGGAAGGCTGAAGTACGCGCCCGATCATAACAAGGCGTCGCACCGGCCGGGTTGGTGCACGCCAGAGCGCCTGGTCCCCGGACGGGGCGCCCGCTTCGTGGTGCAACCGACCGGATGAGTCCGCTCTATGCGGGGACCCGCAGCACGAGCTTGCCGTGGCGGCCGCCGGCCTCGATGCGGCGGTGCGCCTCGGCGGCTTCCGCCAACGGCAGTGTGTCCTCGAGGTTTACCCGCAGCCGGCCGCTCGCCAGACGAGCCAGCCCCTCGCCGACCAGCGTCGCCTGGTGTCGGAGCCGGTGCCGATCGTTCTCGAGCATCGGCGTCAGCATCAGCTCGAGACTGATTCGCGGATTGCGCAGCCGGGCGGCATTCCAGGATACATCCGCCGGCGGAGCCAGCAGGGTGACCAGATCGCCCCCGTAGGCCACCTGCTCGAGCCCCTCGCGGAAACCGTCGCCACCGACGCTGTCCAGCACCAGATCAAAACCTCGACCCTGGGTATAGCCTCTGAGCGCATCCCCGGCCCCGGCCTTGCGCAGGTCGACCACATCGGCACCCAGCGCCGTAACGACCCCGACGGCCTCGTCCCGGCGCACCAGCCCCAGTACCCTGGCACCCGCCGCCCGCGCGATCTGCACGGCCATCTGGCCCACGCCACCGGCGGGGGCGTTCAGCAGGACACTGTGGCCACGCTGCAGGCTGGCACGCTCGAAAAGGGCCTCCCAAGCCGTCAGCCAGGCCAGCGGCAAGGCAGCGGCCGCGGCGTCGGAGACAGCGGCCGGCACGGGGACCACAGCGGCCTCCGGGACGACAACCTGCTCCGCATAAGTACCCGGATCGGCACCGACGCCACCAAAGCAGAATGCGACCCGTTGCCTCGGCCGTGCACGATGCACCGCGCTGCCGCATTCCTCGATAATCCCGACACCGTCGCAACCGGGCGTATTGCGCGGAGCACCGGCGATCATCATCCCGCGTTCCCGCACCTTGGTATCCACGGGATTCACGCCCGCGGCCAGCAGGCGAATACGGACCTGGTCCGGTGCGGTCAGTTCCGGTTCCGGCACCTCGGCCAGACGCAACACCTCGGCGCGGCCGGGTTCGTCAAACACGATTGCACGCATAAGCGCTCCTTGAACGGCTCGCGTAGTACCTGAGCCTAGGGGGTGAGGCACTACACTGGCAAGGACCTGCCCCTGCCGAGCCGCAGCGAGACCTGCGGTGAACAGGCCGCAACTCCGATACCGACACCGATGCCGAAGCGCATGTCGCCGGAGGAGCGGCGGCTCCGGGTCGATTTGAGGCTCCGGGACCCGTCAGGGGAGTAGTCGGCCCTATGCAGTCAGGGGTAACCTTCCTCCCCGACGACCCGACTGCAGAGGCAGACCATGGACCTCGTCTTTCACGCCAAGCTATACGCCCTGACGCTCGGGGTCTTCCTCGCCGTCGATCTCCTCTGGCTCGGAGTTGTGGCCCGCGGCTTCTACCAGACGCAACTGCGACCCTTTCTGAGCCCGACGGTCAACTGGCCGGCGGCCTTCGCATTCTATCTGCTGTACGTGGTCGGGATCCTGATCTTCGCCGTGCTGCCGGGCCTTGCGGCGGACTCGCTGGCCGTGGCCGCGGGCTGGGGCGCCCTGTTCGGCTTCTTCACCTACGCAACCTACGAGCTGACCAACCTCGCCACCCTCAAGGGCTGGCCCCTGAAGGTCGTGCTCGTGGACACCGCCTGGGGTGTGGCGCTCTGCACCGCCGTGGCGAGCGCCGGGTTTCTGATGGGCGCGTGGCTGGGCAGTCCGGGTTGAGGCGTCACGCCCGCCGGGACGGCGTCCGGCTTTCCGGTGCCGGGAAGGGTCCGGAGTTTTCGTTTTTCGTCTTCAGGTGATCGAAGATCCCATGAGTCACTACCCAATCGCCCATACAGGCGATGACCTGCACCGCCCCGGCGCAGGTCCGGCAGGTCTCGATGTCGATCCCAAGCACCGCTTCCGAACGTCAGGGCTAGTGGGCCATGCGGAAAGTTCGGTGACTATGGAGCACAGCCAGAAGGGCCGGAGCAAGGCGGGCAAGTGCAGGAATAGTGGGCCTATTTCAAAC
>NZ_JAWLHP010000004.1:55408-72921 GCF_041690275.1 Thioalkalivibrio sp. | reverse complement strand
CCTGCATATTGCCGTACAGCCCGCCGAGCTTGTGGCGGGTCGTCTCCCCGGCGCGCACCACTCGATGGCGGACCGCAATATCCTCGAGCACGACGCAAGTAGCCGGATCGCTGCTGCAGTCGTCAAACACGACGATGGGCGCGCCTGGCGCGCTCCGCTCGATGGAATGCACACAATTGGCCAGGAACTGGCCCCGATTGTAGGAGAAGACGAAGAATCGCAGATTATCGTTCATGAGTCCGAGCTCGCCGGGGATGCCCGGGAGTCCTCGAGCAGGGACAGGATCAGCGGTGCGTATCCGGCGGCGCCCCAGAGTTGGCGCCCGCTGCTCTGGGAGTGGATGGTCACGTAGTGGCTGTCGGGATCGCGCAGCAGCTCCTCGAAGCGCACGCGCACCATCGCCGGATCACTGGCATCGAAGATATAGCGACCGTAACGGTTTGTTTGCCAGTCAACGCCCTGGGAGGGCGGGAACGCGCGCAGGAACATCCGGTAGCTGCCGAATTCCGACCATCGGCGCGGTGGCTGAGCGAGCAGCACTTCCCACCAGGGCCGACCGTAGCGGCGCTCCAACCAGCTGAGCATCTTGCGCAGGGTCGGGGCATGGAAGACAAAGGGCGTGTCGAAATAGGTGTCCACCGCCGCGTCGGCGGCGAACGGCTGCCCGAACAGGGCATGAGCCTGGCGGTTCCATTTGGCCACCTTGCCGATGACCTCGGCGGCCGGCGTCCAGTGCTCAAGGCAGACGATCCGCTCGGGATGGAGAAAATCGTCGGGGCGCGCGTGGCGGGTGACCACCACGTCGGAGTCCAACGCGACAACGGTGTCGATCTCGCTGGCGGCCGCCACCGCAAGCTTGGTTATCTGCTGCACGTGCCAGCCGGTGTGGGCGACCCAGCGCGGCCGGCCCGTATAACGGGCCACGCTGCCCATCAGGCGCGTGGCGCCGCGCCCCAGCCGCCTCTGCCACCGCCGCCCCCGCTGCCGCAGTGACTCGACATCGCCAGGCAGTACGTCGCGCGTTGCGACCAGCCGCACGGCGGGCCCGGTGAAGGCGCGGAAGAGCTCGAGGTCCTCGGTCTGCACGACCACATGGTGCGGAGTCGCCGCGAGCGTCGAGCGCTCGAGCGACGCCCGCATCAGCTCGAAATGCGCCCGATCTCCCGACCAGGTGGGGGTGAGCAGGCAAAGATCTTCGCTCATCTCCTTGACTCCGACACGGTCACTGCGCGCGGTCAGGATGGGCCGCAATGGATCGGCTCGGCACGGCGCCTATCTGCCGCTAAACCGAGGCGGCGCCGCCGTGGGCATACGCGCCCGATGCCCGCTCGTCCTCAACCTGCCGATGCTGCGCCGCCAATGCCCCTTGAGCGAGCCGGGCGCGTCCGACGAGGTGGGCGATCAACGCCGAGTAAAAGCAGAAGAACACCAGCGGCGGCCCGTAGTCCATCACGGAATCGGTCATCCCGAACACGGCGTAGCCGAGTAACAGCGCCAGGCCGGCAGCCCCGAGCGCACGGATCTCCATCTCCGGGTGTCGCGCTGCGCTGAGAAAGACACGACCCAGTGCCCACCACAGAACGACCACCCCGACAAGTCCGACCAACCCGCGCAGCGCCAGCAGATCCAGTACCACGTTGTGCGGCATGGTCTGCACGGCGATGGACGGATGAAACTTGCCATCGGCTATCCCCTCGCGCAGGAAGCGGTTGAAACTGTAACCCATCCCCCCGCCGAACAGCGGCTGCTCCTGAAACATGCTCCAGGCGGCGCGCCACAGCTCCAGGCGCTTCCCCACCGGGTTATCGGCATGCACAGCACGGTCCTGCCCATAGAGCTGTACCTGCGTTACCGCCTGGTCAATGCGGTTCTTCACACCGGTCTGCGGCAGCAGCAGCGCGAGGCTGACAGCGGCGACCACGGCCAGCACGCTGGCGATCGCCAGGCGTCGATAGCGGGGCTGCCAGTAGTGCCACAGCAGCAGCAGCGCCAGGAATGGGATCGCCAGCCATCCGCCCCGGCTACCGGAGAGGAAGCTGGCCACCAGCCCCAGCAGCAGGGCCGCCGCGGGGACGATCAGCCAGGCGCGGCCAAGGCGCCGAAAATACGCCAGACCGGCCGCGGCCATCACACCCATGGCCAGTGCGGTGTTGCCATAGGTCACGGCACTGGTACTGCCCTCCGCTCTGACATACTGTGCGGCCGTCACGACTTCGTACAGCGCGTTGAGCCCGGCCACTACGGCCCCCAGCGAGAGACCGAACCAGAGCATGCCCTCGGGCGGACGAACGCGAACGAAGAGGTAGATGATCGGGATCGCCCACAGCGGCCGCAGCAGCACGTCGAGATCGCGCACGGCTTCCCGGCTGAAGCCGGTTTCCGCCACCGACAGCAGCACCGTGACCGCGAACGCGGCAAACCCGAGCGACGCAAGCCGCTCCTCGGCGGTGAGTCTGTGCGGGGCCCCGGGCCAGCGCAGCAAAAGAGCGAGGATGGCGGTCAGCGCCAGCAGGTGGTAGGGCACGCTGCCGCCGCTGGGGACGAGCAGAATCAAGGCCGGCAGCGCGAGCAGGATGAGAACAGTGACTCCGCCCACCACACGATGCGGCAGAGCCTCCACCATCAGTGACGGCATTCCGCTCTCCCGGACGATCCGATGGCGCTGCAGCGGCGCGCGCCGAGGACCACACCCCGCGCTGACGGCCTCGTCGCGGTCGGCGCGTGCCTGCCTGCAGTGACCGCTTGATCGCTCATCGCATTCCCACCGCGCACCGGCCAGCCGCCGGAGCGCCCGACCACAGTCGAGGCTGCCGTGGCAGCCGAATTAAAAGGATACCGGGATGATCCTGCCGGGATCAGCGTAGTAAAAGGATAAACGGCCTCATCATGGACCAGCAATCCTTTTCCATGGCGTTTCGATCACGGCGGAGCCGCTGAGCCTCGACAATCGGGCCTGAATGGCGCCAAAAACCCATTCGCCCTGTCGACGTCTTCGCCCGCGCATTCTCTCTGCGCTGTCTTCGCCCCGGCCAATAACCATCCGGTCCCCGGCGCTGACAGAGGGAACTTTCCGTCATGCCGGGTCCGGGAGATCCAGAATGGCGCGCACCTGTTGCAGGAGCTCGCGTTGCCGATCCCTTCGCCAAGCGTATGTTCCTGCTCCATCCGATGCCTGGAGACCCAGCACATGAAGGCGCCGGGGCAGACGCTTCAGTGCCTGAGCGAGGGCCAGAGCGTCGGCGACGCCGAAGTCGTGGCTGGACGGCATGCGTCCGGCGCGAACAAGTTCGTCCAGCCGGAGTTCGCGGATGCTCCCCGGTGGCAGCCCCGCCTCCATCGCGTCGATCAGGATCACCGCCCCATCAGGCTGGAGGTACTCCAGAAGGGCCGGGCCCGGGCGATCCAGGGCCAGCAGCTCGGCGCAGCGGTCGAGCCCCGCAGCCCGAAGGGCCTCGATCGCCCGCCAACCGAGATCGTCACCGGTCACTGGCGAACCGACCCCGATGATACGCCAACGGCGGTTCGGATCGTCGCGCGTCACCGGCGTTGCACGCGCACCTTCAGGAAATGCGTCGCGCAGGAGATGCACGGGTCGTAGTTGCGGATCACCGTCTCGCCGCGCAGGCGCAGCGCGTCATCGTCGTTGTGCAGGCCGAAGGCCTCCAGAGAGCACTTCAGGTCGTCCTCGATCCGCGCCTGGTTCTGCGCGGTGGGCGGGACGATCCGGGCCGACAGCACCCTGCCTGCGGCGTCCGTCTCGTAGCGGTGCCACAGCAGACCGCGCGGCGCCTCGGTGGCGCCGCAGCCGACACCGGCCTGCACGGTCGTCGGCACGTGGGCGGGCTCTTCCGGGCGGTAGGCCTCGAGCAGACGGATCGCCTCGGAGACCACCTCGTGGATCTCCACCGCCCGGGCGATCAGGGAGTGGAACATGTTGCGGCTGGGCAGGCTCAGGCCGGTCGCCTCCAGCGCCGACCGGACCGGTGGCGAGAGGCGGTCGTGATTCAGGTTCAGGCGGGCCAGCGGTCCGACCAGATACGGTTCTCCGTCGAGGTGGGCATACAGCGCGGTCGAGTGCGGGACGTGGGATTCCCGAAAGTGGTCGAGGTAGTCCTTCACCGGCAGATCGAGGCCCCGGTCCGAGACGATCCTGCCGGCGTACATCGCGTATTCGCTGTCGTGGCGCAGGGCCACGGAGACGAATTCCTGCTCGTCGTCCGGAAGCGGCAGCGACGCGGTGAAGGCCACCAGCGCCTCCGCGTCTGCCATGGCGGAGCGCAGTTCCCGCAGCACCGCAGCCGCCCGTTCCGGGTCGGGTCCACGATGAAAGCCGCCCATCCGCATCCCGACCGGATGCACGGAGCGGCCGCCGAAGAGCCGGATCAGGTCGTTGCCGAGCCGTTGCAGTCGCAGGCCCCGCCGCACGGCATCGGGGTGCTTTCCGGCCATGGCAATGGCGTTGTCGAAACCGAGGAAGTCGGGCAGCGCCAGCAGGTGCACGTGCAGCGCGTGGCTCTGCAGCCACTCGCCGCAGTACATCAGGCGCCGCAGGTGCATCACGTGGGACGATGCCTGCACGCCGAAGGCCTGCTCCAGTGCCTGCACGGCCGTCATCTGATAGGCCACCGGGCAGATCCCGCAGATCCGCGCGACGATGTCCAGCACTTCCTGTGGCGCGCGGCCCTCGAGAAACTTCTCGAAGTAGCGCGGGGGCTCGAAGATGCGCAGGCGCAGGGTGTCGATCCGCCCCTCCGAAGCGCTCAGCTCGAGAGCGCCCTCGCCCTCGACGCGGGCCAGCACCGGCACCTCGATGCGGATGTCGCGGTTCTCCGTCACGACCGCTCCTTCCAGGCCAGCCACTCGGCGCGGAAGGCTGGCGCATGGCTGTTGATGAAGTGGAAGCGCTGCGCGACCGATTCGGGCATCAGGCCGAGGCCGTCGAAGCGGCGCGCGAGCGACGCGGTGTTCGGATTCTCGGCCGGGCCGAAACAGGCGTAGCAGTCGCGCCCGAAGGCCGGGCACAGGGCCCCGCAGCCGGTGTGCGTGACCGGACCCATGCACGGAATACCCTGGGCAACCAGCACGCAGACATGCTGCTGGCGCTTGCACTCCACGCAGAGCTTGTCCTTGTCCACCACCGGCTCGACACCGAACAGCAGCTGGCGCACCGCCTGGAAGACCTGCCGCGCATTCACCGGGCAGCCCCAGAGCTCCAGGTCCACCTTCACGTGCTCCGCGACCGGCGTGGCGGTGTCCAGGCTGTCGATGAACTCCGGCTGGGCGTAGACCGCTTCGGTCCACCCGGTCGCCCCGTCGGCGTTGAAGTTGCGCAGGGCCTGCAGTCCGCCGGAGGTCGCACAGGCGCCCAGGCTGACCAGGAAGCGGCTGTTCGCCCGGACCGCCTGGATGCGCTCCGCCTCGTCCGGGGTGGAGATGCTGCCCTCCACGAAGGCGATGTCGACGGCGGCCTCCGGATCCATCGGGCCGGCCTCGGCGAAGTGCACGATCTCGACGAGCTGTGCCAGCTCCAGCAGGGCCTCCCCGGCATTGATGAAGGCGAGCTGACAGCCGTCGCAGGAGCTGAACTTGTGGACCGCGACGCGCGGACGGGCATTCTCGCGCGCGTTCAGCCGCTCGAGGGCAGTCGTCTGTGTGCGAGCGCTAGCCTTCATGGCCCAGCACCCACCCTGACGATAAGGATCTCCCTGCCCCGCTTGTGGGGGGTGGTTGGGGTGGGGACGCGCTATTGCCTACCTTCACGTTCACCGTCATGCCGTCTCCCGTCAGAAACCGGTAACGCCCAGCCAGGGGCGCAGCGCCGGGTAGTGGAACACCGGGCCATCCTGGCAGACGAAGTGCGGTCCCACCTGGCAGTGGCCGCAGTGCCCGATGCCGCACTGCATGTTCCGCTCGATGCTGAGCCACATGGAATCGGCCGGGACATTCAGCGCCAGCAGGCGGTCGATCGAGGCCTTCATCATCACCTCGGGCCCGCACAGCATCACGATGCTGCGGTCCGGGTCGATATCGGCCTGGTTGAACAGCACCGTCACCTTGCCCACGCTGAAGGGCCAGTTCGGTCCGCCAACGTCCGCGGCCAGCAGCACCTGGGTGTTGGGCAACGCCTGCCAGCGCTCGTACTGCCGGCGCCAGATCAGGTCATCGGTGTGCTTGACGCCCTGCAGGATCACCAGCCGTCCGAAGCGCTCGCGGCGGTTCAGCACGTAGCGGATCATCGACACCACCGGCGCACAGCCAAGCCCGCCGGTGACGATCACCACGTCCCGCCCCTCGGCCTTGTCGAGCGGCCAGCCGCGGCCGTACGGCCCCCTGAGGCCCATGCGGTCGCCCACCCGAAGACGTTCCATCCCCTCGGTGACCCGCCCGACCGAGCGGATGGTGTGCTCCAGCAGACCCTCGTGGTCGGGGTCGGACACGATGGAGATCGGCACCTCGCCGACCCCGTACAGGTAGAGCATGTTGTACTGCCCCGGGAGCAAACGGTATCCGGACGCGACCTCGGGGTCCGTGAAGCGCAGGTGGAGGGTGTAGATGCTCGGGGTCTCCTCGACCCGCTCCACCACCTCGACCTCCACCGGCCGGTCAGGGTTGTGCATCGCCGGACTCCATGAGCGTCGCGACCTCGGCGGTGATATCGATGCCCACCGGACACCAGGCGATGCAGCGCCCGCAGCCGACGCAGCCGGAGCGCCCATACTGCTCGTGCCAGGAGCCCAGCTTGTGGGTCAGCCACTGCCGGTAGCGCAGACGGGTCTCCTCGCGTACCAGGAAGTGACCCATGTAGCTGTGCACGGCCGTGAAACAGGAGTCCCACTGGCGCAGATGCTCGGCGGATTCGCCGTTCAGCGCGGGTGCGTCCTGCTCGGCATGGCAGAAGCAGGTCGGGCACACTGCGGTGCAGTTCCCGCAGGAGAGACAACGACGGCCCACGTGATCCCAGTGGGGATGCTCGAGGCGCGCGTAGAGCGCATCCTTCAGGTTGCGCGAGGGCAGGCTCCTGCCCTGCCCTCGGGCCGCGGCCGCGACCTCCCGGTCGGCCTCTTCCCGTTGCAGGGAGGAGGCCGCGCCGAGCCCCAGCGACGCCAGCACCGCGCGCCCCGGATCGGTACCCGCGGTGACCACGAAGCCTTCGTCCAGTTCCGACATCGCGAGGTCGTAACCCGATTCCGCGCGTGGCCCGTCCCCCGTCGACGCACAGAAGCAGGTGTCGGCGGGGTGACTGCAGTGAACCGCCACCAGGAAAAGGCTCGCGCGCCTGGCCGCATAGTGCGGATCCGGATAGGGGGACTCCAGGAAGTGCTGCTGGTGGATCTGCAGCGCGGCGAGGTCGCACGCGCGGACACCGATCACCGCGGTGGGTTCGTGCTCCCGCTCGACATCCGCGAAGGTCAGCCCGCCGGATTCATCACGCGCGCAGCGCCAGAGTGGCTCGCGGGGTGCGAAGGTCAGCGGCTTGAGCGCCTGCGGACCGTTGGCCCAGGAAAACATGCGCACGCCGTCGTGCTGGGTCTCGAGCCGATACGTCCCCGGCGCCTGTCGGTCGCGCATCCCTCGCGGCAGATCCGCCGCCGAGGCGATCTCCCGGTAGACGATGGCCCCATCCCGGGCCACCGGCCCGACAAGCCTTGAAAACCCCTGGTCACGGAGGGCGTCGAAAAGGGAATCCACGGAAGACCGAGGCAGGAACAGGGCGGATGTTGCCATGCCTACGAAGGTAGTCCATCAGGTCCGACACGGGAATGATGCAGATCAGAAAGGGGGCCGTCGCAGCCTCCGACCATGCGTTGAGGCACCCGGGATTCGCGTCCGCTGCCGGGGTGCCTGGCAAAACCCTCGAACCGGCTCCGGTAGACTTCCTTTCGCGCTCCTGTTCTGGCTACACTCCTGCCATGTCGATGCACGCTTCAGGCTCCTGCGATCAGTGCTCACTGAAGCTGCTGTGTCTCCCTGTCGGGCTCCCGGACACGGAGTTGTGGCAACTGGACGAGATCGTCCAGCGGCGGCGACCGATCACCAAGGGCAATGTCCTCTTCCGCATGGGCGCTCCCTTCGCCTCCGTATTCGCGGTGCGGACCGGCTCACTGAAGACCGTGCTGCTCTCGGACGACGGCACGGAGCAGGTCACCGGGTTCGCCCTGGCCGGCGAATTGCTGGGGCTCGACGCGATCAATCATGGGGAGCACCCGGTCAGCGCCGTGGCACTCGAGTCGACCAGTGTCTGCGAGATCCCCTTCGACAAGCTCGACGCCCTCGCGGGTCAGCTGCCAGCCTTCCGCCAGCACTTCATGCGCATGATGAGCCGGGAGATCGCCTCCGATGAATCCCTGCTCGCACTGCTCGGGCAGCGCAGCGCCGAGCAGCGGCTCGCCGCGTTCCTGCTGAGTCTCTCGACACGCTTCCGTGCCCGCGGACTGGTCGCCGACCGCTTCTGCCTCAGCATGTCCCGCGCGGACATCGCCAACCACCTCGGTCTGACGCAGGAGACCATCAGCCGCCTGTTTACGCAGTTCCGCAAGCAGGGACTGATCGAGATCCACACCCGCGATCTGCGTCTGATCGACATGGACAGCCTGCACCGGATCGCGGGCATCCGGTTTGAGCCCCTCTCGCAGACCGCCTGACCCCGAAGCCTTCTGGGCCTTTGCCGTCGCCGCGTGGGATCGCGCGGATGTTCGTGATCTCCTGTTGCACTGGCAGGAGCGCCACGGTGTCGACGTGATCTTCCTCTTGTTCGCCTGCTGGCTGCCCCATGCGCTGGCTCCGGCGCACTGGACCGCCCTGGAGTCCGGCTCCACCGACTGGAACGCGGCCGTCACGCGCCGGGTACGCGCCCTGCGGCGAAGAGTTCGGGCGATCGACTGGCCGCAGGGCTACCGGGCGATTCTCGGTATGGAACTCGCCAGTGAGCGCATCGAGGCTACGTGGCTGGCCCGCGCGGCGAGTCCGCCAGAGCGGGCGCCGAGAGACCCGGACCTCGACCAGCGTCTTGGACGCCTGTTCGGGCAACTGCCTCCGGCAGAACGGACCGCCTTCATCGCGGCAATCCGCGCCCTCTTCTACTGATCCAAGAGCCCGGGGACAGATTCAAAAATCTGTCCCCTCTGTCCCCGCGACCGCCCTCAGACTGCCGCGGCCAGGGCCTGATCGAGGTCCCCGAGGATGTCGTCGATGTGCTCGATGCCGACGGACAGTCGCACCATGTCCTCGCGGACGCCGGCCCGTTCCAGCTCCTCGGCCGACAGCTGGCGATGCGTGGTCGTCCCGGGGTGGCAGGCCAGGCTCTTGGCGTCGCCAATGTTCACCAGCCGGGTCACGAGCTTGAGGGCATCGATGAAGCGCCCGCCCGCCTCGCGTCCACCCCTCGGGCTGCTGATCCCGAAGCTCAGGATGCCGGCCGCCCTCCCCCCGAGGTAGCGCTGCGTCAGCGCGTGATCCGGGTGCGAGGGGAGGCCCGCGTAGGAGACCCAGCCAACGTCCGGATGCTCGTCGAGGAACCGCGCCACGGCCGTGGCGTTGTCGCAGTGGCGATCCATGCGCAGCGCCAGGGTCTCGATGCCCTGCAGGATCTGGAAGCTGTTGAAGGGCGAGATGGCCGCGCCCATGTTGCGCAGGGGCACCACCCGCGCGCGGCCGATATAGGCGGCGGGCCCGAAGGCGTCCGTGTAGGTCACCCCGTGATAGGAGGGATCCGGCTGCGTGAGCCCCGGGAAGCGTTCGCCATGATCGGCCCAGGGGAAGTGTCCGGAATCGACCAGCACGCCGCCAATGGTGGTGCCGTGTCCGCCCATGTACTTGGTGAGCGAATGCACCACGATGTCGGCACCGTGTTCGAAGGGGCGGCAGAGATACGGCGATGGCACCGTGTTGTCCACCATCAGCGGCACACCGTGCGCATGAGCCAGTTCGGCAAGGGCCGCCAGATCGGCAACGTTCCCTGCCGGATTGCCGACGGATTCGCAGAAGACGGCGCGGGTACCCGGGTCCATCAGGCCGCGCATCGCGTCGATGTCTCCCGGCGCGGCGAAACGGACCTCGATGCCATAGCGCGGCAGCGTATGCGCGAAGAGATTGTAGGTCCCGCCGTAGAGGGTGCTGGTGGTCACGATATTCTGGCCGGATTCGGCGAGCGTCATGATGCCGGCGGTGACGGCCGCCATGCCCGAGGCAAATGCCAGCGCGCCCACTCCGCCCTCCAGCGCGGCCACGCGCTGCTCCAGCACGTCCGTGGTCGGATTCATGATCCGGGTGTAGATGTTGCCCGGAACCTTCAGGTCGAACAGGTCCGCGCCGTGCTGGGTGTCATCGAAGGCGTAGGAGGTGGTCTGGTAGATCGGCACCGCCACGGCCCGGGTCGTCGGATCCGGCTCGAAGCCTGCGTGAATCGCCCTGGTCTCGAATTTCATGCGTCCCTCCTCCTGTTGATGCCCCTCGGGACACAGCGATCACCGCCGTTCGCGCCCGGGAATGAGCGGAGCATACTGCAGCAGACGCCACGAGCGACAGGGAGCCGCGGTCAGGAAAAACCGTACTCAGACCAGAAGATTATCCACAGGTTCCACGCTGCAGCCCTGAATCCAAAAAAAAGTCTTGATCTGAATCAACCAAACGGCCCGATCATGGCCTACACTCCGGAATGCGAGGCAGCCCGCCCGGGTCGTTTGGCTGCGTCGATTTCTTCACCGATGGGGGATCTCCATGGAAACAACCGCAGACACGCATGACGTCCGAACAGCGACGCAGGAAACCTATAACTACAAGGTAGTTCGGCAGTTCTCGATCATGACGATCGTCTGGGGCGTGGTCGGAATGCTGGTGGGCGTGATCATCGCCGCCCAGCTCTTCTGGCCGGCCCTGAATACCAACCTTGAGTGGTTCACCTTCGGGCGCCTGCGCCCACTGCACACCAATGCGGTGATCTTCGCCTTCGGCGGCTCCGCACTGTTCGCCACCTCCTACTACATCGTCCAGCGCACCTGTCAGACACGGCTCTTCGGGGGGCCCCTGGTCGGCTTCACCTTCTGGGGCTGGCAGGCCGTGATCGTACTGGCCGCGATCACCCTGCCGCTGGGGATGACCATGGGCAAGGAATACGCCGAGCTGGAATGGCCGATCGCGATCCTGGTGGCCATTGTCTGGGTCGCCTACGCGATCGTGTTCTTCGGCACCATCCTGAAGCGGAAGGCCCAGCACATCTATGTCGCCAACTGGTTCTTCGGGGCCTTCATCCTCGTGATCGCGGTGCTGCACATCGTCAACAACATCTCGATGCCGGTCACCCTGTTCAAGTCGTACTCGGCCTACCCGGGCACCATGGACGCGATGATCCAGTGGTGGTACGGGCACAATGCGGTCGGCTTCTTCCTCACCGCCGCCTTCCTCGGGATGATGTACTACTTCGTGCCGAAGCAGGCCGGACGCCCGATCTACTCGTACCGCCTGTCGGTGGTCCACTTCTGGGCGCTGATCTCGCTGTACATGTGGGCCGGCCCCCACCACCTGCACTACACCGCGTTGCCTGACTGGGTGCAGTCGCTGGGCATGGTCTTCTCGCTGATGCTGCTGGCGCCTTCCTGGGGCGGCATGATCAACGGGATCATGACCCTCTCCGGTGCCTGGCATAAGCTCCGCACGGACCCGATCCTGCGCTTCCTGATCGTGGCGCTATCCTTCTACGGTCTGGCCACCTTCGAAGGCCCGATGATGTCGATCAAGACCGTGAACGTCCTGTCGCACTACACCGACTGGACCATCGGCCATGTCCACGGCGGTGCGCTGGGCTGGGTGGCAATGATCTCCATCGGCTCGCTCTACGCGCTGATTCCCACCCTTTGGGGCAAGGAGCGCATGTACTCGATCAAGGCGATCGAGTGGCACTTCTGGCTGTCGACCATCGGCACCGTGATGTACATCGTGTCGATGTGGATCGCCGGGGTGATGCAGGGCCTGATGTGGCGCGCCGTTAACGAAGACGGAACCCTCACCTACAACTTCGTGGAGACGCTGGTGCAGATGTATCCGTACTACTTCCTCCGCTTCCTGGGCGGCGCCGTCTTCTTCCTCGGCATGTTCATCATGATCTGGAACGTGTGGAAGACCATTGGCGGCACCAAGCCTGTGGTGCACGCCGTGCCGCAGACCGCGCACTGATCCGGGGGAGACAACACCATGAGTCATGAAGTCGTTGAGAAGAACATCGGCCTGATGGTCGTACTCATCATCCTGGTGATCAGCGTGGCCGGTCTGGTACAGATCGTCCCACTCTTCTTCCTGACCAGTACCACGGAGCCGATCGAGGGCATGGAGCCCTACTCCGCGCTGGAACTGGAGGGCCGGGATGTGTACCTCCGCGAGGGCTGTTACACCTGTCACTCGCAGATGATTCGTCCCTTCCGCGCCGAGACCGAGCGTTACGGGCACTACTCGGTGGCGGGCGAGTCCGTCTGGGATCACCCGTTCCAGTGGGGTTCCAAGCGCACCGGCCCGGACCTTGCCCGTGTCGGGGGCCGTTACAGCGATGACTGGCACCGTCTGCACCTGATCGATCCGCGTGCGGTGGTGCCGGAGTCGAACATGCCCGCCTACGCCTTCCTGGAAAACCGCGAGATCAACGCAGACCTCACGCCGCGCAAGATGCGGGCGTTGCAGCGACTGGGAGTTCCCTACACCGACGAGCAGATTGCGAATGCGTCGGAGGAGGTCGGCGGCAGCACCGAAATGGATGCCCTGATCGCCTATCTCCAGGGACTCGGTACCGCGCTTGCGCATTGGAGATGACGGATGAGCTTCGGCGTATTGCACGGCCTGCTCACCCTGCTGGTGATGATCCTGTTCCTGGGGATCGTCTGGTGGGCCTTCAGCAGCAGGCAGAAGAAGCGCTTTGACGAAGCCGCCAATCTCCCCTTTGCGGATGAAGACGACAAGCCGGACCCCGAGCGGTCGCGGAAAGGAGACGAATAATGAACGAGTACGACATGAGTACCTTCTGGCATTGGTGGGTCGTGCTGCTCACGCTCGCCAATATCGCAGGCATCTACTGGCTGATCCGCTGGACTGCCAAGAAGCGCCCGGGCGAGGCGGCCGAGGGCTCGGAGACGGGCCACACCTGGGATGGCCTGAGCGAGTTCAACAACCCGTTGCCTCGATGGTGGCTGTACATGTTCTACTTCACCATCGTGTTCGCGCTGATCTATCTGGTGCTCTACCCCGGGCTCGGCCGCTTTGCCGGCATGCTCGGGTGGCATTCCGGAAACATGCTGAATGTCGAGGAAAGCCAGTACACCCGGGAGATGGAGCGCGCGGAAGAGCGTTACCAGCCGATCTTCGCAGCGATGGCCGAGCAGGACATCCCGGTGCTCGCCGAGGACTCCGACGCGCTGACCACGGGGCGTCGCCTCTACCTCAATTACTGCTCCACCTGCCATGGCTCCGATGCTGGCGGTGCCAGCGGATTCCCCAACCTCGCCAATGGCGTCTGGCAGTGGGGCGGCTCCCCGAGTGCGATCCAGACCACCATCGCGGAGGGCCGGCAGGCCAACATGCCCGGCTTCGGGGATTCCCTCGGTGAAGAGGGCGTGGAAGATGTCGCGCATTACGTGCTGCAGCTCTCCGGTCGCTCCGACGCCGACGAGGCCAGGGCCGAGGCGGGACAGGCGCAATTCCAGACGTTCTGTGCCGGTTGTCATGGACAGGATGGAAGCGGCATGGAGATGCTCGGCGCGCCACCGCTGACCGAGAATGCCTGGATCTACGGCGGATCGCTGGCGGCGATCAAGGACACCATCGAGAATGGCCGTGCAGGCGTGATGCCGGCCTTCGGGGAACTGCTGGGCGAAGACAGGGTGCATGTGCTGTCGGCCTACGTCTACAGCCTCGATCCCGATTAGACATCGGTCTGCGTTAGCCAGGGCGGGCTGCACTCCACGGTGGCCCGCCCTTTTTTTCTTCGCTTCACCCCACCCGATACCGAGTAAGACCATGGCAGAATCCGACACGAAACGCAGCAAGAAGACCGCGGCCACGCCCGCAGAGGGGCTGGAAAACGAGTTTTACGCCAAGCACGAAAAGATCTACCCGCGGCAGGTAAGCGGCATGTTCGCCAGGCTTCGGGTCACGGCGATGCTCGTGCTGCTTGGCATTTTTTACGGGCTGCCCTGGGTGCAATGGGAGGGCCGGCAGGCCGTGCTGTTCGACCTGCCCGAGCGGAAGTTCCACGTATTCGGTCTGACGTTCTGGCCGCAGGACTTCTTCCTGCTCGCCATGCTGCTGGTGATCGCCGCGCTGACCCTGTTCTTCTTCACCGCGCTCGCCGGGCGGCTCTGGTGCGGTTACGCCTGCCCGCAGACGGTCTGGACCGAGGCCTTCCTGCGTATCGAGCGCTGGTTCGAGGGCGACCGGGCCAAGCAGATGAAGCTGGACAAGGCGCCGTGGAACAAGGAAAAGATCCTGCGCAAGGCGGGCAAGCACTCGGTCTGGATCCTGCTCGCACTGTTCACCGGTCTGACCTTCGTCGGTTACTTCGTTCCCATCACCGACCTGATCCCCCGCTTTGTCACCCTGAACACCGGTGGCTGGGAGACCTTCTGGGTCCTCTTCTACGGATTCGCAACCTGGGGCAACGCCGGCTTCATGCGTGAGCAGGTCTGCATCTACATGTGTCCCTACGCGCGCTTCCAGAGCGCCATGTTCGACAAGGACACGCTGATCATCTCCTACGACGAGGAGCGCGGCGAACCCCGTGGCCCGCGCAAGCGCGGCACGGATCGCAAGGCCAAGGGGCTGGGCGACTGCATCGACTGCACCCTCTGTGTACAGGTCTGTCCGACGGGCATCGACATCCGTGACGGCCTGCAGTACCAGTGCATCGGCTGTTCGGCGTGTGTCGATGTCTGTGATGAAGTCATGGACAGGATGGGTTATCCGAGGGGGCTGGTCCGCTACACCACGGAAAACGCGATGGCGGGCAAGCCCACCAAGGTGCTGCGCCCGCGCGTGTTCCTCTACGGGATGCTGCTGCTGGTGCTGCTGGCCGGCTTTGTGTACGGGGTCTCTGCGCGCAATCCGGTGGGGATCGACGTGATTCGCGATCGCAACGTGCTCTACCGCGAGCTGCCCGACGGCCAGGTCGAAAACGTGTACACCCTGAAGCTGACCAACCGCGCGCCTGCCGAGCGCCATTTCGAGATCAGCATCGAGGGGCTGGACGGCGCCGAACTGGCCTGGCAGGAGGGCGACTATATCGCGGTCCCCCCCGGACGCGTGACCGAGTTCCCGATCAGCGTGCGCATGGATCCCTACGAGTTGACGGGAGCAAGCAGCGAGGTCATCTTCCGTGCAGAGGTCGTGGACCAGCCAGAACTCTCCAACGAACGGTCAAGCCGTTTCGTCGGTCCGTTACGTTGATCGTTTCAGCCTGAGGATCTGCATTCATGCGTTATCCCCGTGAAGATACCCTGCCCTGGTACAAGCAGTTCTGGCCCTGGTTCGTGATCACCCCGCCGCTTGCCGGTATCGTTCTCGGCGTGCTCCTGATCACCTTCGCCACCAATGATCCGGACGGGATGGTGATCGGCGACTACTCCAAGGAGGGGCGCGGGATGAACCAGAGCATCGAGCGGGCCCGCTTCGCGATGCAGCTCGGGCTGGCCGCCGACGTGGAGATCGAGGGCGAGCGCGTCTGGGTGCGGCTCGAGAGTAACCCGGCCATTCCGAGGCAGGAGCTTCAGATCAGGTTCGTGCACCCGACCCGCGATCATTTCGACCAGCAGATGGTGCTGAGCCATGATCCCGTACGGAACCGCTACTACGCGGACATCGAGGCCCTGCAGACCGCACTCTGGTACGTGTACATCGAGCCGGCTGACGGTGCCTGGCGTCTGCGTGGCCGCATGGCCGAATTCGATTCACAAGCGGTTCGTCTCGAGCCGAGCGCCTGAGCAAGGCCGATCCGGGGCCGGGCACCGCGCCATCGCGGGTCCGGCCTGCTCGAGCCGCGTCCCGCCCGTTCCGGATGCAACCGATGCAAGCAAATCCGATCTTCGATGCCGACCTGATCCGCCGCTACGACAAGGCCGGTCCGCGCTACACGTCCTATCCTACCGCGGTGCAGTTCCACCCGGGATTCGACGAGGCGCAGTTCCGGCAGCAGGCTGCCGTCAGCAATGCCCGCGGCGGCCCCCTGTCGCTCTACTTCCATATCCCCTTCTGCGACACCGTCTGCTTCTACTGCGCGTGCAACAAGGTCGCGACCAAGGACCGCAGCAGGGCCCAGCCCTATCTCGAGGACGTCTACCGGGAGATGACGCTGCAGTCGGCCCTGTTCGACGACGGCCGGCCGGTCGAGCAGCTGCACTGGGGCGGAGGCACGCCGACCTTTCTGAGTCTCGACCAGATGCGCGAGCTGATGGGCCGCACCGGCGAGCACTTCCAGCTGAAGACGGACGACACCGGCGAGTACTCGATCGAGATCGACCCGCGCGAGGCCGATCCGGCGACGGTGGCGGTACTGCGCGAACTCGGCTTCAACCGCATGAGCCTGGGGGTGCAGGACTTCGATCCCCGGGTGCAGAAGGCGGTGAACCGCATCCAGTCGGAGGAAGAAACGCTCGCGGTGCTGCAGGCCGCGCGCGCGGAGGGCTTCCACGGCATCAGCATCGACCTGATCTACGGCCTGCCCTTCCAGAGCGTCGACGGCTTCCTGCGCACGCTGGACCGGGTGATCGAGGCGAGCCCCGACCGGCTGTCGGTGTTCAACTATGCACACCTCCCCACGCGCTTCATGCCGCAGCGCCGCATCAGCGACGCAGACCTCCCGACACCGGCGGAGAAGCTCGCCATCCTCGAGGCGACGATCCATCACCTCACGGGCGCGGGCTATGTGCTGATCGGCATGGATCACTTCGCAAAGCCCGATGACCCGCTCGCGCGCGCCCAGCGCGAGGGCAGCCTGTACCGGAACTTCCAGGGCTACGCCACCCACGCCGAATGCGACCTGGTCGCGATGGGCGTATCGGCGATCAGCCAGGTCGGCGATTCCTTCAGCCAGAACGTGAAGGACATCGACACCTACAGCCGGATCCTCGCTGATGGCCGGCTGCCGCTCGAGCGCGGCTTCGTGGTCAACGAGGACGACAAGCTGCGCCGCGCGGTCATCACGGAACTGATCTGCCACTTCGAACTGGACGGCGACCGGATCGGCGCCCGCTTCGGCATCGACTTCGAGGAGTATTTCGCGGACGAACTCGAGAACCTCGAACCCTTCATCGACGACGGACTGCTGTCGGTCGAGGGAAGCCAGATCCGCGTCCTCCCGGTCGGCCGCCTGATGATCCGCAACATCTGCATGACCTTCGACCGCTACCTCGACACCACCGGCGAACGCCGCTTCTCGCGCACTCTGTAGCCCCCTCCCCGCCTGCGGGCGAGAGCTGTAGGAGCGGGCCGTAGGAGCGGGCCGTAGGAGCGGCTTCCAGCCGCGATCCCCACCCACCGCCGCA